>JAILAS010000024.1 GCA_024681495.1 Eubacterium sp.
CCTGATTATATAGAAGAAATATCAAATGCGCTAAAAGACGTTGAGATTGAAAAGAAAGAGAATGAGAAGTCGTTATACGTTTGTTCTTCGACGAAGACTGTAAAAGTAGTCTCCGCCCGCAGCCACTATCTTAGCAACAGAATCGAGCACGGCATAAACAGCTCCGTGATAGGGGCTCCAACTGGAGAGATACGGATCGTAGCCGTATGACATGAGCGTAACGGTGTCGGTCTTGCCCTCGAGGACGGGGAGCTTGGCGGCCATGACCTGGGTCTTGGTGCGCTGATACTTTCCGCCGTAGGGCATGAGTACGCTTCCGGCGCCGATGGATGAATCGAACATCTCGACCAGGCCCTTCTGCGAGCACTCGTTGAGGTCGGAAAGGCGATCGAGCCAGGCCTTCTTTACATCTGAAACGCTGCGGGGCGCGAAGTAGTCCTTATCGGGATCGGGAAGCTGCACGTGAGCGTCCGTCTCCTGGTGCGCGCCGTTGGTATCGAGGAACGCCCTGGACAGGTCGACGATGGTCTTACCTCTCCACGTGAGCACGAGCCTGGGCTCTTCCGTAACAACGGCAACCTCGGTCGCCTCGAGGTTCTCCTGGGAGGAGTACTCGAGGAACTCGGCCACATTGGCGGCGTCAACGACGACCGCCATCCTCTCCTGAGACTCGGAGATGGCCAGCTCTGTGCCGTCGAGGCCTGCGTACTTAAGGGGCACCTTGTCCAGGTCCACCTTCAGTCCGTCCGCGAGCTCTCCGATGGCGACGGAAACTCCGCCCGCGCCGAAGTCGTTGCAAACCTTGATGAGTCGGGTGACCTCGGGTCTGCGGAACAGGCGCTGAATCTTACGCTCAGTGGGGGCGTTACCCTTCTGCACCTCGGCGCCGCACTCGGTCAGAGACTCGTTCGTGTGCACCTTCGACGAGCCGGTGGCTCCGCCGCAGCCGTCGCGTCCCGTACGGCCGCCCAGGAGAATGATGATGTCTCCGGGCTCCGCGTGCTCGCGGCGCACATCCGCCCTGCGGGCTGCGCCTATAACAGCACCTACCTCCATGCGCTTGGCGGCATAGTTGGGGTGATAAATCTCGTTAACGTATCCCGTGGCCAGTCCGATCTGGTTTCCGTAGGAGCTGTATCCGTTGGCGGCATCCTGCACGATCTTCTTCTGGGGAAGCTTGCCGGGGATGGTCTCCGAAAGGGGCACGGTGGGATCTGCCGCACCGGTCACCCTCATGGCCTGGCACACGTAGGACCTGCCCGAAAGGGGATCCCTGATGCATCCGCCCAGACAGGTGGCGGCGCCACCGAAGGGCTCGATCTCCGTGGGGTGATTGTGCGTCTCGTTCTTGAACGAAACCAGCCACTCCTCGGTCTTTCCGTCGATCTCGACGGGAACAACGATGCTGCATGCATTTATCTCATCAGAGGGCTCGAGGTCGTCGAGTCCGCCGTCCTTCTTAATCTTACGGGCTCCGATGGTTCCGAGGTCCATGAGACTGTGGAACTTGTCGTCCCTGTCGGCGAAGAGGTCGGCATGTAAGTTGACATAATTCTGGAACGACTCAAAGAGCATGTCGTGATAGTATCCCTCGTCGAAGGTCACGTCCTTGAGCTCGGTCGAGAATGTGGTATGACGACAATGATCGGACCAGTAGGTGTCGAGCACCCTTATCTCGGTGAGGGACGGGTCCCTCTTCTCCGTGCCGGCGAAGTAGTCCCTGATGAACTTGAAGTCCTCGAAGGTCATGGCCAAAGAGAGCGATTCGTAAAGGCTCCTGAGCTCATCCTCGGGAACGGTGGTAAATCCGTCAATTATCTTCACGTCCTCGGGGTCGTCGTAGTGAGAAATCAGCGTATTTGGCTTATCGAACGAGGCCAGGCGCGAATCCACGGGGTTTATGCAGAGCTCCTTGATTCTGTCGAAGTCCTCATCGGTAACGGAGCCCTCGAGAACGTATACTATGGCACAGCTGACCACCGGATCCTGCGAGGGATCGATGAGCTTCACGCACTGTGCAGCGGAATCGGCCCTCTGGTCGAACTGTCCGGGGAGCGCCTCAACGGCGAAAACCCTGGAGTCGCCGAAGTCGGCCTCCTCCTCGAAAATCCTGTCCACGGGGGGCTCGGAAAAGATGGTCCCAAGCGCCCTGACGTAGGTGTCGTCGGAGATATTCTCCACGTCGTACCTCACGAGGACTCTGACCCCGGTGACGGACTTAATTCCCAAAAAGTCCCTTATATCCGAAAGAAGGCCTTTCGCACCGACGTCAAAGCCCTCCTTTTTCTCCACGTATACTCTTCTCACATTGCTCATAAGAATCTCCTTGTTGCTTGATTATTTGCCTTAATCAGTATAGTCGATTTGCCGGTTTTAGTAAATCCAAAATCCGCCCTTGCCGATAATTTTTCCGCCCCGGACGCAGCGGCCGGGGCCGGGGGATCAGTCGCCCGCCCAGAAATCGGCCAGTTCGTCTTTAAGCTGCGCCGCATTGCCCCTGGAAATGTGTTTCCACTCCCTCGGATACAGGGCCGCCATGTCGTTCCTGAGGAACCTCTCGTCCAGAAGAAGGACCACTCCCTTGTCCTCGGCCGTCCTTATTACGCGGCCCGCCGCCTGAAGTACCTTGTTCATGCCCGGGAACCTGTACGCGTAGTCGAAGCCGTTGCCGTACAGCTCCTCGTAGTAGTCGGACAGGATATCTCCCCGTATGTTAACCATGGGAAGCCCCGTGCCGTAAATCGCCACGCCAATCAGGCTCTCATTCGTAAGGTCTATTCCCTCAGAAAATATGCCGCCCATGACGCAGAAACCAAGGAGCGAGCCTCCATCGCGCGTCTCTGTGAACCTCCCGAGGAAGGCCTCTCTGTCGGCCGGCTCCATCTCCGGCTCCTGGACGACGATTTCCGTGTCCTGCGGCACGTAATCGGCGAACACCTCGTACACGTCGTTCATGACCCTGTACGACGGAAAGAATGCGATGTAATTGCCGGCGCGGGCCTCGACCATATTTTTTATGTAAACCGATACCCGGCGGTACTCGTCCTCGCCGCGGCGTGTGTATTTGCTGGTCACGTCTGTGGCGATGCCCACGAAAAGGCTGTCGTAGGTGAACGAGGACTTCGCGTACACGGCGTAGACGTCCTCCGAGGAGCAGAGCAGGCGCTTATAGTAGTCCACCGGCAGAAGCGTCGCGGAAAACAGAACCGCATTCTTCGCCTGGTCGAAACACTCCTTGAGATTTCCCGACGGATCCACGCAGAGCAGGGTCAGGTAGAACTTCCCGTTCTTGGAAAAATGAGTATAAATGACATATTTGTCATCCAAAAGCTCCTCTATTACCATAAATCTGTTGAGCGCGAAGTACAGCTCGAGCACCTCGGTAGATCCGTCGAACGAGGGGTGCTCGCTCAAAACGTCCTTGAGGGTCTCCATGAGGATGAAAACCGATATCGACAGCTCGCCGACGTCGTCAATGATAAGGCAGTCGCCATCCGTCGCCTTCTTCAGCTCGCGCAGGTCCTTATTGACCTTGTCGAAGGCCTTGAAGCACTCCCGGGACACGCCGTCAATTCCCTTCAGCACAGCCTTCGCCGAGAGCAGATCCTCCTTGCAGATGTACGTGCTGTACATGTCGCGCGCCCGCTCCACGAGGTTGTGCGCCTCGTCGCACAGGAAGGTCGACCTGTTCTTCTCGCCTGCCGTAAAGAAGTGCTCGAGGCGGGCAAACGGGTCGAAGACGTAGTTGTAATCGCAGATCACGCAGTCGGCCCACTCGGAAAGATCCATGGAGAGCGCGTACGGGCAGACCCTGTACTTCCCTGAAATCTCGCCAACGCTCTCCCGCGAAAACGTCCCCCGGCCGGAGGCCATCTCGTAGAGCGCCTCGTTCACCCTGTCGAAGTGCCCCTTCGCGTACTCGCAGCTCTCGGGCGTGCACACAGCGCCGTCGAAGGGGCAGCTTTTCTCCTTCGAAACCAGATTCAGGTACCTGAACGAAAGCCCGCCATTCCTGAGCATATCCAGAGTATCTACGGCGACCGTACCCGTTACTGTCTTCGCCGTGAGATAGAATATCCTGTGGGTGAGCCCCTCCCCCATCGCCTTTAGCGTGGGAAACAGCGTGGAAATGGTCTTCCCCGTGCCCGTGGGCGCCATGAGGAAGAGTATCTTCTCGCGCTCGAGGCTCCGGTACACGCCGGCCGCCAGGTCTCTCTGCCCGTCCCTGTAGGGGAACGGGAACTTCAGCTCCTTCAGCGACGCGTCCCTCTCGATTTTCCAGTCATACCTGATGTCACACCAGCGCCTGTACTCACCGATGAGCCCGCCGAACCACTTCGTGAGCTCTTCCGTCTTATACCGCTTCTCGAAGCGCCTTAACTCCTTCATCGAGAAAGAGGCGCGCTTATCCTTTCTGATGTGGGCATACGTCACGGTGACGGCGATTTCCTCGAGACCGTTGTCCTCCGCGTAGATGCACGCATAGCACTTCGCCTGCGCCAGGTGCACCGGCACCGCGTCCTCCATGTCGTCCACGGAACCGTAGGTGGACTTTATCTCGTCCACGGTATAAATATCATCGTCGTTTTCGGGGTCAATGACGCCGTCCGCCCTGCCCTCGATGAAGATGTCGTACCTGTCACACCTCACGGTCCGGTCGAGCTTCACCTCCGCCCTGTAACGGCTCCCCATGCTGTCCTGTATCTTCCTGTGGATCCGGGCGCCAATGCGCATCG
>JAILAS010000065.1 GCA_024681495.1 Eubacterium sp.
GTTTTATGTAACCCTCTTCGAAAGCCGTCTCGATGATGAACAGCTCGTTGTCGTGAGCGCAGACCGGCTCGCCGTGCTCGCCGTTAATGCACGCCTTCTCACACAGCGCCGGGCAGACCCTTCCCGTGAACTCCGGGAAGTTGTTGGTCTTCAGCAGGCGGTGAACCGCCGACTCGTACTGACCCAGGTAAAGGTCGTCATTATACTCGGGGATGAGGTTGTGCAGCGGGCAGCCGGTGAACATACCCGAGAGCTTCATGCCCGACTGGCACATGGGAACTCCGCAGTTCATGCACCTGGCGGCCTGGTTGCGCCTGTCCTCGTCGTCGAGATAGGTGTGGAACTCACAGAAATTCTTCACGCGCTCGAGGGGCGCCACATCACCGTTTTCCATTCGTTTATATTCAAGAAATCCTGTACTCTTACCCATTGGTAACCTCCTTAAATGCCTCCAACACTGCGTTCTCGTAGGAAATGCCCTGCTCCTCGAACTTGGAGATGGCTGTAAGCATCGCCTGGTAGTCCGAGGGAACCACCTTCTTGAAATCGGGCAGATTGTTCTCGAAATCGGCCAGAATCTCCTTCGCAAGGTGGGAATCCGTATGGTTTACATAATCCTCCAGAATCTCCCGAAGCTCCGCAACGTCGTATTTCTCGGTTACTTCTTCAATGGTTACCATGTCCTTGTTGGTGCGCAGGTACAGCGTGTGCTCCCTGTCGAGCACGTATGCGATACCGCCGCTCATGCCGGCCGCGAAGTTCTTTCCGGTGGGTCCTAAGATGACGGCCCTTCCGCCGGTCATGTACTCGAGACCATGATCGCCGCAGCCCTCGCATACAGCCACCGCACCGGAGTTTCTAACGCAGAATCTCTCGCCGGCCTGGCCGCAGATGTACGCCTTTCCGGACGTCGCGCCGTAGAGCGCCACGTTACCTATGATGATGTTCTCCTCGGGAGCGAACACGCTCTTCGCGGGAGGTACCACCGTCAGCTTTCCGCCCGAGAGGCCCTTGCCGAAGCCGTCGTTGGCGTCGCCCTCGAGCCTAATGCTAAGGCCCCTGGGTATGAACGCGCCGAACGACTGTCCGCCGCCGCCATGAGCCTCGACCAGGAAGCTGTCCTCGGCCAGCGAGTCGCCGTACACCTTGTTTATCCTGCTGCCGAGTATGGTTCCAAAAGTCCTGTCGGTACTCGTCACACTCGTGGTCACCTTCCTGCCGGACGGTGCAGCCTTTCCTGCAATCTCGTCCTTAAATGCAGGTATTAATTCTGACTCATCCTTGCTCTCCTCGAGCTTGAAGTCGTAGCGGTTCTTCTTGTCGAAGTTAAGCTTCTTCTTCGAATCCGCGCCCTGGAGGAGGTAGGTGAGGTCTGCCAGATAGGACCTGTCGGAGACCATGTTCTCCTTGACCTTGAGGCAATCCACGCGGCCCACCATCTCGTCGATGGTCCTGAAGCCGAGCTTGGCCATGATCTCGCGGAGCTCCCTCGCGATAAACAACATGAAGTTCATCACGTGCTCGGGCTTACCGCAGAATCTCTTTCGCAGATCCGCGTTCTGGGTAGCAATTCCGGCGGGGCAGGTATCTTTCGAGCAAACCCTCATCATCATGCATCCCATGGCCACGAGGGGCGCAGTCGCGAAGCCGAACTCCTGTGCTCCCAGGAGCGCTGCCACTGCCACGTCCTTTCCGCTCATGAGCTTTCCGTCAGTCTCGAGCACCACCTTCTCGCGAAGACCGTTCTCTATGAGGCTCCTGTGCGCCTCGCTCACGCCGAGCTCCCAGGGGAGACCCGCGTGGTGGATGGACGAGAAGGGTGCAGCACCCGTTCCGCCGTCATAACCGGACACCAATATGGTAGATGCGCCGGCTTTGGCCACGCCGCATGCGATGGTGCCGACTCCCGACTCGGAAACCAGCTTAACGGAGATATCCGCTCCGGTGTTAGCGTTCTTCAGGTCGAAGATGAGCTGCGCCAGATCCTCTATTGAATAGATGTCGTGGTGAGGCGGCGGGGAGATAAGCGACACGCCGGGCGTCGAGAATCTCGTGGAGGCCACCCAGGGGTAAACCTTCTTGCCGGGGAGGTGTCCGCCCTCTCCGGGCTTGGCGCCCTGTGCCATCTTAATCTGTATCTCCTTGGCGCTGCCCAGGTATGCGGCCGTCACGCCGAAGCGTCCCGATGCCACCTGCTTAACGGCGCTGTTTCTCTCAGTGCCGAATCTCTCGGCGGCCTCTCCGCCCTCGCCCGTGTTGGACTTCGCGCCCAGCGCGTTCATGGCCCTGGCCAGAGTGGTGTGTGCCTCATAGGAGAGCGAGCCGTAGCTCATCGCGCCCGTCTGGAAGCGCTTTACGATCTCCTCTTCCTTTTCGACCTCGTCGATGTCGATGGGCTTCTTCTTCGGGTTGAAGTCGATAAGTGCCCTGATGGTGTGAGGCCTGGAGGGATCGTCTATCATCGCCGTGTATTCCTTGAACTTCTCGTAGTCGCCGGAGCGCACCGCCTGCTGAAGCGTGATGATTGCCTCGGGGGAATACAGGTGATCCTCCTTGTTCTCGCCGCTTCGAAGCGCGTGGAATCCGGACGAGTCGAGGCTCTCATCGAGCCCGAGTCCGAGCGGGTCAAACGCGTTATCATGCCTGTAGGCGATGTCTTTTTCTATCTCCTCGAGCCCGATTCCGCCGACGCGGCTGACCGTGCCCATGAAGTAGTTGTCGGTGACCTCCTTCGAGAGTCCTACGGCCTCGAATATTCGGGCCGACTGATAGGACTGAAGCGTGGAGATACCCATCTTGGCGGCGATCTTTACAACGCCCGAAAGCAGCGCCTGATTGTAGTCGTCGATGGCGGTGTGGTAGTCCTTGTCGAGGATCCTCTTATCAATCAGGGCGGAGATGCACTCCTGCGCCAGATACGGATTGACGGCGCGTGCGCCGAATCCGAGGAGCATGGCTGTCTGATGCACGTCGCGCACCTCGGCGGTCTCGATGATAAGGGAGACCGTGGTACGTTTCCTGGTCTGTACCAGGTGCTGCTCGACGGATGAAACCGCGAGGAGCGAGGGGATGGCCACGTGGTTCTCGTCCACACCCCTGTCGGAGAGGACGATAATATTGTTGCCCGCTGCGACGCTCCTGTCGACCAGGATGTTGAGCTGGTCGAGCGCGTGCTTGAGCGAGGTGTTCTTATAGTAGAGGATGGATATCGTCTGGGTGTGGAACCCGGGCTTGTCCAGCGACTTTATCTTAAGCAGATCCACGCCAGTGAGAATCGGGTTGTCGACCTCGAGCACGCGGCAGTTCTCGCCCTTCTGCGACAATATGTCTCCGTCGGAGCCGATGTAGACCGTGGTGTCGGTTACGATCTTCTCGCGAAGCGAGTCGATGGGCGGGTTCGTCACCTGGGCGAACAGCTGCTTGAAGTAGTGGAAGAGGCTCTGGTGACGGTCACTGAGCATGGCGATGGGCACGTCGTGTCCCATGGACATCGTGGGCTCGACACCGTTTAAGGCCATGGGGAGGATCAGGTCCTTCACGTCCTCGTAGGAGTATCCGAACGCCTTGTAGAGCTTGTTCCTTTCCTCGTCGGAACATACCTCGACCTTCTTGTTGGGGATTTCCAGATTCCTGAGGTGTACGAGGTTCCTGTCGATCCACTCGCCGTAGGGAAGCTCGGAGGTGAAGCGCTGCTTGCATTCCTCGTCGGAGATTACCCTTCCCTCCTCGGTGTCAACGAGCAGTATCTTTCCGGGCTTGAGCCTCGACTTCTTCAAGATGTGCTCGGGCTCAATGTCGAGCACGCCCACCTCGGATGCGAGGATAAGCCTGTTGTCATCGGTTATGTAGTAGCGCGAGGGGCGTAGTCCGTTTCGGTCTAAAGTGGCGCCGAAGACCTTGCCGTCCGTGAAGAGGATGGCGGCAGGTCCGTCCCAGGGCTCCATCATGGTGGCCCAGTAGTGATAGAAGTCCTTCCTCTCGCGGCTCATAAAGTCGTTGTGCTTCCAGGGCTCGGGGATGGTCATCATCATTGCCAGGGGGATGGGAATCCCGTTCATATAGAGGAACTCGAGCGTGTTGTCGAGGATGGCGGAGTCGGATCCGGACTTGGAAACGACGGGGTAGATCTTGTCCTCATTGCCCTCGAATACGGTGGAATGAATGGTCTCCTCGCGGGCGAGCATACGGTCGATGTTACCCCTTATGGTGTTAATCTCGCCGTTGTGGGCAATCATCCTGTAGGGATGCGCCCTCTCCCACGACGGAGTGGTGTTTGTGGAGAAACGGGAATGGACGATGGCGATGGCTGCCTTGTAATCCTCGTCCTGCAGGTCGTCGTAGAAGGTACGGAGCTGACCTACCAGAAACATTCCCTTGTAGACTATGGTTTTAGACGAAAACGAGCAGATGTAGGTGTCCTCCGAGCTCTGCTCGAACTCGCGGCGCACCAGGTAGAGGATCCTCTCGAACTCCACTCCCGCCTTTACATCCTTGGGTTTTCTGATAAAGCACTGCATGATGCACGGCATGCAATCCACGGCGACCTTGCCGAGGATGCCGGGGCGGGTGGGCACCTGCCTCCAGTTGCAGATCTCGAGGTCCTGCTTGGCGGCGATGACCTCCATCATGCGAATGGCGAAAGTTCTCTTCAGGTTGTCCTGGGGGAAGAAGAACATGCCGATGGCGTACTCGCCCTCTTTGCCCAGGTTAAGGTCATTGGCCTCCCCGTATTTCTTAAAGAAGTCGTGGGAGATCTGAGTCAGGATACCAACTCCGTCTCCGACCTTGCCGCTGGCGTCTTTGCCGGCACGATGCTCGAGCTTCTCGACGATCTTCAGAGCATCATCAATAACAGCATGGGAACAGGAGCCGTCAATATTGACGACGGCTCCTATTCCACATGCATCCTTTTCCTTCAAAAGATTCTCATAATCATAGCACTTCATTGTACTTTCCATATCTATTTACCTCAATGAAAACAATAACTGTCCGTAAGTCGGATAGGGGAGATACTGGTCCGGGATAAGGCTCTCTGCCTCATCGGCGTACTTCCTCACCTCATCCATATCCTTGAGTACCACGGCCTCGTAAACCTCGGCCTGCTTCTGTACGTCCGTCTCTTCCTCTGCCTTCTCGGTGTCGGCCTTGAGCTTCTTCAGGGTCTCCCTGATTCCCTTCGCCGCATCCTCGAGGCTCGCGATGAGCTCGTCGTCGATGCCCACGCACTTGAGGTCCTTAAGATAGGAAACAAGTCCGTACATGAAATCCTTCTTAACCATCTCCTGCAGCGTCAGTGACTCGATGTGGATGGTCTTGGAATAGTTCTCCAGGAAAATCTCGTATCTGGAGAAGATCTCTTCCTTGGTAAGCACTCCGTGCTTGGTGAAAAGATCGATGCTCTTGTCGCTGATAAATGCGGGCATCGCATCGGGGAGCGACTTCAAGTTATGTAAACCACGCTTCTCTGCCTCGGCAACCCACTCGTCGGAGTATCCGTTTCCGTTGAAGAGGATTCTCTTATGCCTGGTGAGCATGTCCTTGAGCATTCCGCTGATGGTGGTCTCCATCTGGTCTGCGGGGACGTCCTTCAAAACGTCGTAAATCTCGTCAAGGGCCTCAGCTACCGCGGTGTTGAGTACAATGTTTGCGTTCGCTACGGACACGGCCGAACCCGGCATACGGAACTCGAACTTATTGCCCGTGAATGCGAAGGGCGACGTACGGTTTCTGTCCGTCGTATCCTTGGTGATGTTGGCGAGGACCTTGGCTCCGCCCATCTCCTGCTTCTCCTTCTTCACGAACACGGTGCCGCCGGCGATGGAATCGAGAACGTCCGCGAGCTCGTCACCTACGAAGATGGAGATGATTGCGGGGGGCGCCTCATTGCCACCCAGACGGTGGTCATTACCGGGGCTGGCAACGGACTGACGGAGAATGTCGGCGTACTCGTCCACGGCCGTTATAACCGCGATGAGGAATACCAGGAACTTGGTGTTCTCGTCCGGATTCTTGCCGGGGTTAAGGAGGTTCTCCCCGGTGTCGGTCGAAATCGACCAATTGTTGTGCTTACCGGAACCGTTGATTCCCTCGAAGGGTTTCTCGTGGAGGAGACAAGAGAGCCCGTGGCGATCGGCCACCTTCTTCATGACCTCCATTGTCAGCTGGTTATGATCTACTGCGATGTTTGAGTTTTCGAATACGGGGGCCAGCTCGTGCTGAGCGGGTGCCACCTCGTTGTGCTTGGTCTTGGCGGGTACTCCGAGCTTCCACAGCTCCTCGTCGAGGTCGTGCATGAAGGCGGAAACCTTGGGCTTAAGCACTCCAAAGTAGTGATCCTCCATCTCCTGTCCCTTGGGTGCGGACGCTCCCATGAGCGTTCTTCCGCAGAAGAGGAGGTCCTTCCTCTTGAGGTACTTGGCCTTGTCCACCAGGAAGTACTCCTGCTCGGAACCGACCGTGGTGTTTACGTGCTTTACTTTGGTGTCTCCGAGGAGGTGAAGTACCCTGACCGCCGAATTGTTCAGCGCCTCCATGGAGCGAAGGAGCGGTGTCTTCTTATCCAGAGCCTCTCCTCCGTATGAGATGAATGCGGTAGGAATGTAGAGCGTTCCATCCTTAATAAAACAGGGTGACGAGGGATCCCATGCGGTGTAGCCGCGCGCCTCGAAGGTAGCGCGAAGTCCGCCGGAGGGGAAGGACGATGCGTCGGGCTCGCCCTTCACCAGCTCCTTGCCCGAGAACTCCATGAGAACGCTGCCGTCCGCCTCCTGCGAGAGGAAGCTGTCGTGCTTCTCGGCCGTGAGGCCCGTCATGGGCTGGAACCAATGGGTGAAGTGGGTGGCTCCGTTCTCCAGAGCCCATTCCTTCATAGAGGTGGCGACCGTATTGGCCACATCCAACTCCAACTGCGTACCGTTCAGAATGGTCTCGTGAACGGCTTTATAGATTTCCTTGGGAAGTCTTTCCCTCATGATAGTGTCATTAAATACACAGCTGGCATATACATCCATAGGTGTCTGATTCTGAGTCATGTTTGTTTCCTCCTATTAATACGTTAATTTGGAATTCTTCTAAAACACTCAGCCAGTTAAATCGCCCAACCCGTTTTGACGATTACTCGACGTCCTGAAGCGCTGCGTAGTCCTCTTCGCCCGTACGAATCTTGACTACCTTGCCTACGTCGTAAACGAAGATCTTACCGTCTCCGATATGTCCTGTATAGAGAGCCTTCTTGGCCTCTTCGATTACGGACTCGACCGAAATCTTGCTGACTACGATCTCAACCTTGATCTTGGGTAGCAATGTGGCATCGACCTCGACTCCTCGGTATTTGTCGCCGCTGCCCTTCTGGATACCGCAGCCCATTACCTGGGTGACGGTCATTCCGGTAACTCCGAGCTTGTTCATCGCCTTCTTAAGGAGGTCATATCGCGTCAGCTTGGCGATGATAACAATCTTATGCATTCCTGTGGAGAACGCGGGAGCGCTGTCGGCTCTTTCGACCTTAACCGCTGCGTCTCTAAGTGTCTGCGAAGCCGCGTCGTAGTCCTCTACGCCCAGGTCGGTATTTTCGTTCGCCTCGACGATGTTTCCGGTAACGTCCATGATGGCGAAGCCGGCGTATGCGCTGGTGAGTCCGTGCTCACTCTCGTCGAGACCGTTGATCTCATCCTCCTCGGAAGCCCTGAGCCCCAGGGTAGCCTTGATGGCGAAGAAGGTAATCGTAATAGTAACTGCAGTCCATGCCGCAGTGGCAATCATTCCGATAAACTGAATTCCCAGAAGCTCGAAGCCGCCGCCGTAGAAGAGGCCGAGGAGCTTATCTCCCGCCGCGTTGGCGAGTGCATAACCGGGAACCGTATCTGTGGAGAACAGCCCAACCGCAAGAGTTCCCCAGACACCGTTTATCATGTGGACAGCCACAGCTCCTACCGGATCGTCGATCCGAAGTACGTTGTCCAGTAACCATACCCCGAATACGACCAGAACACCGGCCACGGCGCCGATCACGATGGCGCCAAATGCATCTACTGTATCGCAAGGAGCTGTGATAGCCACAAGTCCTGCCAGGGAAGCATTCAAACACATGGACACGTCCGGCTTACCAAACTTAAGCCAGGTAAAAATCATACACACAACAGTAGCCACGGCCGGTGCGATGGTAGTGGTAACGAAGATCGTGCCGAGCTGTTCTACGCTCGTTGCTGCGGCTCCGTTGAAACCGTACCAGCCTAACCAAAGGATAAAAACTCCAAGTGTGCCCATGGGGATGTTATGTCCCGGAAAGGCGTTAACCTTTGTAATTTTCCCATCCTTGTCCTTTACGAACTTTCCGATTCTGGGTCCTAAGATGGCCGCTCCGATGAGTGCGGCGATTCCACCGACCATGTGAATGCAGTTCGAACCGGCGAAATCGTGGAAGCCCATCTGTGCGAGCCAGCCACCGCCCCAGGTCCAATGTGCCTCGATGGGATATATGATTGCGGAGATTACTGCCGAGTATACGCAATAGGATAAGAACTTAGTCCTCTCTGCCATTGCACCCGATACAATCGTCGCCGTGGTGGCGCAGAATACCAGGTTAAAAACGAATCCCGACCAGTCAAATTCACCGTAGTTCGTGAAGATGTTGAAGTTCGGTGCTCCGAGTAAACCTCCTAATATGTTTTCTCCAAGTAATAAACCAAAACCTATAAGGATAAATGTCACAGTACCTATGCAAAAATCCATGAGGTTTTTCATGATGATGTTTCCGGCGTTCTTAGCTCGGGAGAATCCACACTCAACCATTGCGAATCCGGCCTGCATCCAGAACACCAGCGCAGCGCCGATAAGGAACCACACACCAAATACTTTTTCGTCCACTAATGCCATAACTGTTTCAGTCATAAAAATCCTCCTTTCGATCGGAAGATCCCAAAAAAATATTTCATCCGGATGACGGGATTTTTTCCGTCTGCATTACAATATCACCTTGCTTTTTAAAAATAAAATACTTATAATTTAGTGAGTACCATACCTAAAAAGTATAGGCATGCTCAAACCATTGAAAAAAGGGGATTCCATGGACTTAAGACAGCTGAATTATTTCCTCACAATTGCCGAAGAACTGAACATAACCAAGGCCTCAAAACGCCTGAACATCTCCCAGCCGCCCCTCAGCCGGGCACTGATGGACCTCGAGGACGAACTCGGGTGCAAGCTCTTCGTCCGCGGAAAAAGACGTCTGTCACTGACCCCGGAAGGCATGGCTCTGAAGCGCAGAAGCACTCAGATTCTCGACCTCACCCGCATGACGAAGTCGGAGATAATAGAGATGAAGAGCGGCATCGGCGGCACGATCCACCTGGGCCTGGTCGACAGCAACGGCCCCTTCCTCGTGGCGGACTGGATTTCCGCCTTTAAGGAGGAATACCCGAACGTAACCTACAGCCTCTGGAGCGGAAACAGCGACGATTTGACCGACAGGCTCAAGGAGGGACTGCTGGATCTGGCGCTCACTATGACTCCGTTTAACTCGGAGATACTGGACGGATTCCAGGTGTTCGAGGAGAACTGGGTGGCCATTATCCCGAACTCCCATGAACTAGCCCAAAAGCGCCGCGAATACATTAAGATAAAAGAGCTGGCAGACACCGACCTCATCATCCCCTCGCGTCACTCGCGAAGCGGCGAGATAAACCAGTGGTTCGCCAAATACGGCATTGAACCCCGGTTCCTCATCGAGATCGCACACTCCTCGAACGCCATCCAGCTGGTCTCCAAGGGCCTGGGCATCGCCATATTCCCGGCCTCCGTGGCGAAGAACATCCCGTCTGTGGCCGGCGTTACGGTAAAGGAACTCTCCCCCACCGCGCAGGTGGGCTACATCCTCACCTGGGACAACCAGAAAAAGCCCGGCGTTTTGGCCGGGCGGTTCGTGGAATTCGTGCGCGAGATGTATGCCGAGGTAAAGGAGTAGGTGGGGGTTGGATTGGTTTCGGGAGGTTGGATTGGTTTCGGGGGTTGGATAGTTTTGGGGGTTGGATTGGTTTCGGGGGTTGGATTGTTTTGGGGGTTGGATTGGTTTGGAAGGTTGGGGTTGTGAAGAAGTTGCGCGGGCAGGGCTGGTTGACATAACGCCGGATAGCCTGCCCCGCGCCGAAGAAAATTTCGCAAAATCGCGGTTTTTGGCCGATTTGCGAATTTTCCTGGGTGCTATGATTCGCAAATTCAAGGATTTTGGCCGATTTGCGAAAATTCCCGGGTGCCACGATTCGCAAATCGGCGGTTTCCGGACATTTTGCGAATTTTCCACGGTGTCCCGTTTCGCAAATCGACGGTTTCCGGGCATTTTGCGAATAATTTGCACGGGCATGGTTGACATAACGCCGATAAATGCCTCCCGCGCCGGAAACAAAATTCGCAAAACCGCAGTTTTCGGGGAATCTGCGAATATTCCTGGATGCCCCGTTCCCCC
>JAILAS010000096.1 GCA_024681495.1 Eubacterium sp.
CGCGGGCATTGAGATGAAGGACATCGAATACATTAACGCCCACGGAACTTCCACTCCCATGAACGACAGGAGCGAGACCGCGGCGGTTAAGCTCGCGTTCGGTTCGCACGCGAAGGAACTTAAGATAAGCTCCACCAAGTCCATGACCGGTCACCTGCTCGGCGCGAGTGCGGCCGTCGAGGCGGTGATAACCACATTGGCGGTCAAGGAGGGATACGTTCCCCCCACGATAAACTATGCGGTGCCCGACGAGGCCTGTGACCTCGACATTGTCCCCAACAACGGCGTGGAGATGCCCATTAAGTACGCTATGTCGAATTCGCTCGGCTTCGGTGGACACAACGCGTCCATAGTCTTCAGGAAATACGAGGTGTAATCATGCAGCTTAACTCTAACGAAATCGAAAAGATACTTCCTCACCGCTATCCGTTCCTTCTGGTGGACAGGATAACGGACGTTGAGCCCGGCGTTCGCGCGGAGGGAATAAAGTGCGTGAGCGCCAACGAAATGCAGTTTATGGGGCATTTCCCGGGGCAGCACGTGATGCCGGGGGTGCTCGTAATAGAGGCGCTCGCACAGACCGGGGCCGTCGCCCTCCTCATGGAGGAGGAGAACAAGGGCAAGGTGGCCTTCTTCGGCGGGATTAAGAACGCTCGCTTCAAGAGGCAGATCGTTCCCGGGGACGTCATCACGCTCAGGTGTGAGATAACCAAAAGGAAGGGACCCGTCGGGTTCGGAGTGGCAGAGGCGCTCGTAGACGGAAAGACCGCGGTTAAGGCGGAACTGTCGTTTGCCATATCGTAAACATTTGACGTAAAATCCTCAGGCGGTTATACTTTTTACGTTCGGTTCAGTATTTTTGCTGCAATAAGGGAGAAGAGATATGTCGCTTGAAGGTGCATTTAATAACGTGTATTCCAAGTTTAAACTACATTTCTATAAGGAAATATTCCGAAAATTCAAGAACAGGGAAGCGACGCTTACCACAGTGGAGACCTTCTGCATGGAGATAATCTATGCATTAGGAGAGCCCACGGTGGCCGAGTTTGCGGAGTTTGCCAGCATATCGTCGCCCAATGCGGCCTATAAGATTAATAAGCTCGT
Organism: Eubacterium sp.; assembly: GCA_024681495.1. GTDB lineage: Bacteria > Bacillota > Clostridia > Lachnospirales > Lachnospiraceae > RUG14243. Next base: position 1,105 of record JAILAS010000096.1, read on the forward strand.
TAAGAAGGGCTACATCGAAAAGATTCAGTCTCTGACCGACAGAAGAGAATACCATCTGCGGGTTACCCAGAAGTACGTGGATTACTACAACATCAGTTTCAACTACGTGAAGTCGGTGGCGGACAGGCTGAAGGAAATCCTCACTCCCGATGAGCAGAAGAGCCTTCTTACCATTCTTCAGAAGATGTCGGATGAGCTGATGCCCGAGATTCCGGACTTTAGGGGAGGCAAGCCCGCTCCTGAAGGAGAGGCATGATGAACAGGTCGATTGTTTTTTTTGACATAGACGGAACCATATGGGACTTGAAACAGCGCATACCGGAGAGCACCGTGAGGGCTCTTAAGAAGCTCAGGGAGAACGGGCATTACGCGTTTTTGAACAGCGGCCGCACGCGGTCGTTTATACACGACTCGGATATCAGGGAGCTTTCTCTGGACGGGATAGTCGGCGGATGCGGCACGTACGTGGAGATGGACCACGAGGTCATATTTAACCACCTTCTCGACGACGATCTGGTCGACAGGACTGTCAGCCTTCTTAAGGGAAATCATATGCCGCTCGTGCTCGAGGGGTGCGATAAGCTCTACTTCGACGAGGAGGACTTCGAGGGAGACCCGTTTTTGCGCGTCCTGCTCAGCCAGGAGGAATGCAAGGCCTGCAGGATTACCGGAGTCACCGGAGAACGCCGCGTAAACAAGATGTCCGTCAACATGGTTGAGGATAACATAGAGGAAATACTCGGCAGGCTCTCTGAGCACTACGAGATACTCGTGCACGGAGGGCAGTTCATGGAGTTGGTGCCGCGCGGATTCTCCAAGGCCACGGGCATGAAGGTCGTGGCGGACCGGCTGGGCGTACCCCGTGAGGACACGTTCGCGTTCGGAGACAGCAGAAACGACCTGGAGATGCTTCGGGCAGCAGGAGTCGGCGTGGTCATGGGCAACGGAACGGACGAGGCCAAGGCCGCGGGCGATTTTGTGACCAAACCACTCGACGAGGACGGAATCGAGTATGCGCTTAAGTATCACGGGCTGATATAACGGAGACTGAGAGCGTCGTATATTATGAAGATACAGGTGCCGGGGGCGGCTTTTGCCTCCGGTTTTTATTGCCCGATATTGCCCGAGACTATGATAACGGGAGAAAAAGAGAGAAATATATCGAAAACTGAAGATATCTCTTTATAAATTCGAATATACCGTCTTGATAGTTGCGGAGAGTGAGAGTAGTATATCCATTGTGAGTTAGCACTCAGACCTGTTGAGTGCTAATAAAATAAAAAGTCAGAGATTTTTGTTCCGAAACAAAAGGAGGCATAAAAATGAAGTTAAAACCTTTAGCAGACAGAGTAGTTATCAAGCCCCTCGAGGCAGAGGAGACCACCGCATCGGGAATCGTTCTCCCCGGTAAGGATAAGGAGAAGCCCCAGCAGGCAGAGGTTATCGCAGTAGGACCCGGCGGCATGGTTGACGGCAAGGAAGTTAAGATGGAGGTTTCCGTCGGAGACAAGGTCATCTACTCCAAGTACGCAGGTACCGAGGTTGAGGATGGCGATGATAAGTTCATCATCGTTAAGCAGAACGACATTCTCGCAGTCATCGAAGGTTAATAGAAAAAAGGACTGGTGACCGCATTGGCGGCCGGTTCATTCACACACAGGAGGTCATATAAAATGGCAAAGGAAATCAAATACGGAGCTGACGCCAGAGCAGCTCTCGGCAAAGGTGTAAACGAGCTTGCGAACACTGTTCGCGTTACCTTAGGACCTAAGGGAAGAAACGTTGTATTGGATAAGAGCTACGGCGCTCCCCTCATCACCAACGACGGTGTTACCATCGCCAAGGAGATCGAGCTCGAGGACGCATTCGAGAACATGGGCGCACAGCTCGTTAAGGAAGTGGCTACGAAGACCAATGACGTAGCAGGTGACGGTACCACGACAGCTACCGTTCTCGCACAGGCCATGATCAACGAGGGAATGAAGAACCTCGAGGCAGGCGCTAATCCCATCGTACTCCGCAAGGGTATGAAGCAGGCCACCGATAAGGCGGTTGAGGCTCTTAAGAAGATGAGCTCCAAGGTTAACGGAAACGAGCAGATTGCCAAGGTTGCGGCCATCTCCGCAGGCGACGAGACCGTTGGACAGATGGTTGCAGACGCTATGGACAAGGTTACCAACGACGGCGTAATCACCATCGAGGAGTCGAAGACCATGCAGACCGAGCTCGACCTCGTGGAAGGTATGGAGTTCGACCGCGGATACATCTCCGCATACATGTCCACCGACATGGACAAGATGGAGGCAAACATGGAGGATCCCCTCATCCTCATCACAGATAAGAAGATCAGCAGCATCCAGGATATCCTTCCCCTTCTCGAGCAGATCGTTAAGACGGGCAAGGCTCTCCTCATCATCGCCGAGGACGTAGAGGGCGAGGCACTCACCACCCTCATCGTAAACAAGCTCCGCGGTACATTCAACGTGGTTGCTGTAAAGGCTCCCGGCTATGGCGACAGAAGAAAGGCCATGCTCGAGGATATCGCCATCCTTACGGGTGGTACCGTTATCTCCGAGGAGGTTGGTCTCAACCTCGCAGACGCTACCATGGAGATGCTCGGTTCCGCTAAGTCCGTTAAGGTTAAGAAGGACGACACCGTTATCGTGGACGGCGCAGGCGATAAGATGAACATCGATGCCAGAATCGCTCAGATTCGCAATCAGATCGAGGAGACTACCTCTGAG
>JAILAS010000098.1 GCA_024681495.1 Eubacterium sp.
CCTTAATCCTGTCGGGCAGCTCCATTGTCTTCTCGATGTTTCCCAAAGACGGCGACGCCTGCTTGAACTCGCCGATGATGGAAAGGCCGTCCTTCGAGAGTGCCTCGTAGAAGCTCTCCTTAGCCGGAGTCGCCCCGGTGCCGCGGGAAGCCATTTCCTCGGCAATCCTCCTGGCCTCCCCGAACGGGAGTGCCTCCTTGTGCCCGGGGATTCGCAGCTTCTTATCCTCTACTATCTTGTCCAGAATCATTTGTCGCACCTCCCGTTTACGAAGTTCTCAACAATGCGCTTGCCGTACTGTGTGAAGACCGACTCGGGATGGAACTGCAGCCCAACCACGGGATAATCCCTGTGTTCCATCGCCATTATCTCGCCGTCGTCCGTGCGGGCCGTGACCTTCAGGCAGTCGGGGAGTCCTTCATCCAAAACCGCCAGCGAGTGATACCTGGCAATCCTTATCGGGGACTCGATGCCGTCGAAGATGCCGGCTCCGTCGTGCTCGATGAGCGACTGCTTGCCGTGGTAGATCTCCTTCGCGTACGACACATTGCCGCCGAAGGCGTAGCCTATGCACTGGTGTCCCAGGCAGATGCCCAGGATGGGCTTCTTATCGCAGAACTCCTTCACCACGTCCACGCAGATGCCCGCCTCTTTTGGGCTCTTGGGGCCGGGCGAGAGGATGATTCTCTCGGGATCCAGCTCCCTGATTTCCTCGATGGTGATCTTATCGTTTCGCACCACCCTCACGTCGTCGTTGAAGATTCCGACGTACTGGTAGAGGTTATATGTGAATGAATCGTAATTGTCTATCAAAAGTATCATGCCAACCTCCTAGTCCATGAGGGTTTTGGACAGAGCCGCCACCTTGTTTCTGCACTCGTTGTACTCGTTCTCGGGGACCGAATCCGCGACGATGCCGGCACCCGCCTGCAGGTAGACCCTGTTGCCCTTCTTGACCATGGTCCTTATCGTTATGCAAAAGTCCATGCTTCCGGAAAAATCTATGTAGCCGGTCGCCCCTCCGTAGAGGCCGCGGCGGCTCTCCTCGAGCTCGTCTATTATCTCCATCGCCCGGATCTTCGGGGCGCCCGACAATGTGCCTGCCGGGAGGAACGAGCTGACCAGATCGAAGGGATGGTACTCGCCCTTTTTCCTGCCTTCGACCGTGGAGCAGATGTGCATCACGTGCGAATAATTCTGGACGTCCATGAACCTGGTGACCTTTACGGTTCCAAACTCGGAGATGCGTCCCATGTCGTTTCTGGCGAGGTCTACGAGCATCGCATGCTCTGCGCGCTCCTTCTCGTCCGCGAGGAGGTCATTCTTAAGGGCGATGTCCTCCTCCTCGTCCCTTCCCCTGGGCCTGGTGCCGGCGATGGGACAGGTGGTGACCGTGTTGTCCTTAAGCTTTACTATCATCTCGGGAGAGCTGCCGATTATCTCGAAGTCGCCGAAGTTGAAGTAGTAGAGATAGGGCGAGGGGTTCAGCTCGCGGAGCTCCCTGTAGAGATCGAAGCCCTTCTGCTCAGTCTCTATGGTCCAGCGCTGCGAAAGTACGGTCTGGAACACGTGCCCCTCTTTTATGTAATCCTTTATCTTATTGACCTTGGCCGAGTAGCTCTCGAGGTCGTCGGATTCCTTCACTATTTTCCCGTCGTGGACGAAGTTGGATGCGCTCCTGCCCTTCACCGCGCGGGCCTTCTCGATCATCTCTGCGGCAAGCTTAAGCGACTTCTCCTTCCCCTCCGGGGAGTCATCTCCTAAGACTATGGCGGACATCGTCTCGGCGAGGTGGTCTACCACGATGAACTTAGACACCAGCATCATCTGGACCGTCTCAACCCCGATTTCATCCGGATTGTCGTCCGGAATGTCCTCGGTGTAGCGGATGAAGTCGTAGCCGAGGCTTCCGACCAGCCCGCCGTGGAATGAGAACTCGTCCCTCTCGTTTATGATCTCGAAGCTCGAGTAATACTCCTTGAGAAGTTCCATCGGGTTTCCCTCGAGGAATGTGTCTATGCCCTCAGGGCGACGGATTCGAAGGCCGTTGCCCTCGGAGGTCACGATTTCGTCGGGTGTGCTTCCGAGGAAGGTGAATCGGTCGTACTCCTTGTCGTAACTCTCGAGCATGAATCCGACGCCGTCTCCTACCAGCCCCTCGTAGAGGTCTGTCGCCTTCTCGTCGATGATGCTAACAGTTTTCTTGTAGAGTTTAAGTATGCGTTTCATGGCTGTCTCCTCATTATTTTCAGGCAAAAAAATATCCCGGAGCGGAAGTTATTCCACTCCGGGACGTATAACCTAATCATACGCGGTGCCACCCGGTTTTACATGTGTCTCACGGCACATGCCTCATGAAGATATCCATCAATATCTCACCTCTGTAACGGGAGGACCCGTCTCCAGCTAATAACTATGGCTTTCGCCGGAGCGTCTCACAAATCCATTCGCTGAAATCGTATCCACCGGGATCTCACCATCCCCGGCTCTCTCATGGACCGTTAGGTCAGTTACTACTTTTGCTCACAGACTTTAAATATCAAGTTGGGCATAATGTTACCATCTGACTTTTTCTTTGTCAATCGTTTTCCGTCAAAAATTCGAAATAAGGTCGATAAGCTCGTCCTCGCGCTCAGAAACATAGACGTACGGGTAGATACCCTCCATCCTGCCAAAGTCACGGACATCGTCGAACCTCGAGCCGTATTCCACTTCGAGAGGCGCGTCGATATCCCCTCCCAAATGGAGGACGGTCAGCTCCGCCGTCGTGCGGCAGACCAAATCGGTGAAACCGCTCCTTACGCTTATCACCCGCTTAAAAAGCGGCGCATTGAGTATGAGGTCCGTAGTGCTCGAAAGAAACTCCTTCGTCCCGTCTATTATGTCGTCGTAGTAGAGGCCACCCGAATTGTTGTACACCTCGTAACCTTTCTCCTTGAGGCGGACCGTGAGCTTCTCCCAAAAGCTCTTGGGAATGCCCTTATTGGTGAATGCCGCGGGCGCAATAAGCACGGCATTAGCGTACTTTTGCGCATTCTCCGCGGGGGCGGATATGCCGGGCGGAATAACTATATCTCCTATGGGTGAACCCGCGGGAATCTGAAGGATGTCCTCCTCCCAGACCCTCATAAGGCTCTTTCCGCCAAAACCGGGCTCCACATGGAAGAACACGTCGGGGTACTCAGGGGTTATGTAGCAGGGAATGTGTCCGTAGCGGACACCATTTTCGTAAAATTTCCCGCTGATGACAAAAAAGTATCTGAGCGCGATAATTTCCTCATCGGTCAGACCCACCACGGCGTCGATTCCCTCCATCCACTCGACGGCTGCGGCCTGTCTTTCCTTCGCGACCATAATGAGGCTGTTTATGCCGTATTGCGCCTTATAGGCCTTCGCCAAAGACGCGATGAAGACCGTATCACCGAGGTTAGCCGGAGACACCACGGCCTCGGTGCCCGGCTTATCACCTATGGCACCAGCCAGCGTCTGATAGATCTGCTCACCGGCAGAATAAATGCTGCAAACGCTCTTAAGCCATTCCATTTCTTTTGGATTCATACCTTTTCCCCCTGTTAACCAACGCTCCCGAAGGCCTAATCAGTCACGGCGCGCGCAAAAAACTCCAGCGTCTCATCCGACCTGGCGGCCATGCTGCCGTCTGCCCTTATAGACGCGATTTCGTCCTTCTCACCCGGCATTGCCTTGCCGAAATTATGCTCGAAGTAGGCGTGGGGCATGCCCTCGGCCATCGTCGTCTCAACGTACACACCCGCCGCCTTAAGCTTACGGGCGAACTCCTCACCCTCGGCGCGCAGCGTGTCGTTCTCGCAGACGCTTATGTATGTGTCGGGAAAGTCCGCAAGCTCCGAACTTTCCGTGTAAATCGGAGAAATGAAGGGTTCCTTCGCATTGTAATCCTTTACGTAGGAATCCCTGAAGACCCTGCTGGTGAGGGCGTCGTTGCCCTGCGCCCCCTTCTCCTCCAGATCCGTGGCCAGATCGAGATAAGGGTAGTTCAAAAGCAGCTTGTCTATCGTGGGGAGCCCGAGCCTCTGGGACAGCAACGTGACTGAGGCCGCCAATGTGGCCCCGGCGCTAGATCCGAAGAGATTTATCCTGCCCCTGTCAAAGGGAAACCTGAGCTTCTCCTCGATGCAGTAGCTCATAGCGTCGTAGACGTCGTGAATGGCCGCCGGAAAAGGATGATTCGGCGCCTTCCTGTAGCCGATGGAGATGACGGTGCAGCCGGTACGACGCCGTAACGCGTCCCAGAGGCCGTCGTCGAAGGCGCATCCGCCCACGACAAATCCGCCGCCGTGCATGCCGAAGATGACCGGATTTCTGGCGGCCTCGCTCATCGCCCTGTAGCAGACAATCTCCACCTGCCTGTCATCGAGCGGCACCAGGTATCTGTCGCCCTGCGCCTTCACCTTATCGCTGATGGAGCTCGTGACTTCACCGGCCTTATACACCTCTTTTTGTACCTGTTCGTATGTCTTCTCCATGGTTCTCTCCTACATCGCGGCCTCTATCAGGGCCGTGTATTTCTTAAGTTTCCCCTCGGTCGGGGCCTTTATCTTATATCCCGAATAAATCTTCCGGAAGGCCTTCGCCTCCACCGTCTTTAGTTTCTTCCCCTTAAACACCAGTTTCTTAAGGGATGTGCATCGTATGAACGCCTTCTCCTCTATGGTCTTTATGTAAGTGCCGAACTTAACCTTGGTAAGTAGCGCCTTATCCTTAAAGGCCTTCTTTCCGACAGCCGTGACCTTATATGTCACCCCGTATTTCTTTACGGTGTTGGGGATGTTATACGTCGTGGCGGTGTCCGACAAAAACTTCTTAAGCGTAACCGTCTTTTTCCCCGTCACAACGTACTTGCACTTTCCCTTCTTAAAGGTGTCCCCTACGCTGAGCGTGGGGGTAGTAACCGTCCCGTCGGACGTGGCGGTGGTGGCACTCCCGTAGCGGATTATGGCGGTCCAGCCGCTGTAGTAGCTGCGGGTGCATATCTCCTTTCCCGTCTGGTCGCCGGTCTGGGTGTAGCCGTACGCGCTGTGCGCGCCGACAATCTGCCCGTCCCCCATGTATATCTCAGTATGGCCGCTTCTCCACAGGATGTCGCCGTATTGCAAATCGTCTACTGACGCCCCCTCCGCGGTGGAATCCCACTCGATCCAGGTGAACCCTGCCGCGGTGAAGATGCTCTGCATGTTTCCGGTCCAACCGCTTCCGGATGCAATGTCGAATCCGGCATAGTTAAACGCGCTTATGACGAACGATGAGCAATCGTAGTCCGGCCCCCAGCGGTCTTCCTGGCTGTATCCGTGGGTGTCGTCCCCGGCTATGGCTATCGCCCAGTTCACCGCGTCGGTCACCGAGGCGGCCTGCGCCGTGCGTCCTGACGAAAAGACGCCCAGGAACGCGCCCAGAGCGAGGGCCACGCACGTCATCGCCACTACCGAAATCCTATTCCTCATTCAAATCTATCTCCTCTTCCAGGTCCTCGCCGAAGTGAACGGCATGAGGCCTCTTACGATACATAATATCATACAAAATCGGAACTATAAACAGCGTCATGAACGTGGCGTACGCCAATCCGGCCGAAACCACCACGGCCATACCGCGGCTCAGGCCGGCCGCAAAGTCTCCCGAGAACACCATTGTAATCATGGCGAGTATGGTGGTGAGCGCCGTCATGACGATGGGGCGCATCCTGGTTCTTCCGGTCCTGATGATGGCCGTGCGCTTGTCCACGCCGGCTATCCTGAGCTGGTTTACATAATCCACGAATACGATGCCGTTGTTTACGACGGTTCCCATGAGAACGAGCAGGCCCAAAAGGCTTACGATGCTTATCTGGTCTCCGCTGGCCATAAGCCCCAGGAATCCTCCCGTAAACGCCAGAGGCACCGTAAACAGGATGATGAACGGGCTGAGGAGGCTCTGGAACTGCGCCACCATTACGAGGTAAACGAGCACTATTCCGAGCGCCATAAGCTTCATCATCTGCGAGAGCATGTCACGCACCTCCTCGGTCTCTCCGCCGGTATCGATCGTGTATCCGGAAGGCAGATCGTATGCCGCAAGCTTACTCTCAACCTGCTCGGTGAGGCGGGTCGTATTGTATCCCTCGGCGGTTTCGGCTGTCACCTCGAGGGTGTGCGTGCCGTTTTCTGCCGATATCGAGAAGAGGCCCTCCTCCCTGGTCACGCTCGCGAACTCGTCGAGCGAGTGGGTCACGGTCTCCTCCTCGCCGTCGTCGTTTTTCTCGGTCACGTCGAACTCGACGTCGTTAATATTCTCCATGGTGAGCACATCGGTCTCGTCGACAATGACGACATCGATGTCATCGCCGTCCACCGTCAGCGTGGTGGCGTCTCCCTCGGTCTCGAGGCGCTCCATGAGCGTCTGGTATATCTGCGCCACGGTGAGCTGATAGTTCGCGGCCTTGGCCCTGTCAACAACGACATGGATTACCTCCTCGGCATCCTCCTGTCCGTTGGATACGTTCTCGAAACCCTCGATCTCCCCGACGATTCCCATCACATCCTCGGAGATGTCGATAAGCGTGTCGACGTCCTTGCCCTTTATCTGCAGCGCCAGTCCGCTGGACATCATACTCGAGAAGTCCATAGAACCGGATTCTTCAATCTCTATTTCACATCCGGTCTCGTCAGCCAGAGCGGTGTTCACATTGTCCACCAGTGTGTTGAGCTTGCTCACGCTGTCCACGCTCTCGTCCAGAACGAGGTAGTATGAGAAGAACGTGTAGTTGTCGTTGTCGGCGCCCAGGGTGGAGGTGAATGCGTCGGAGAGGTTGGTTATGGCGCCCACCTCGGTTATGCCCTCGACCTGCAAAATCTTATCCGTAATCCCGTCGGCCTTGGTGTAGCAATCCTCCCTGGATGTGCCCTCGTCCATCTGGACGTTGACGTAGATCTGGTCGGACGCCATAGAGGGGAGCAATACGGCTCCCATGTTGGTCACTCCCCAGATGCTGAATGCCAGAAGGCCCGTCGCCACAACGAGGGGAATCGCCTTGTGGTCCAGGAACCATCCGAGGACCTTGCCGTAGGCGTCGCGGATCTTCTTAAAGAACGACCACTCCTCCCTTATGGAGCTCTTAAGCAGCACGCTGCCCATGGCGGGTGCCACGGTGAGCGCCACAAAGAGGCTGGCGAGGAGGGCGAACGATATGGTAAGCGCAAAGGGAATCATCAGGTCGCTGACGATGCCCGTGGTAAAGATCATCGGAAGGAACACGCAGATGGTGGTTATGGTCGAGGATATGATGGCCGATGCCACCTGCTTGCCGCCCCAGAGCGCGGCCCTGGGTGCCTCGATGCCCTTGCCCCTTAGCCGGTATATGTTCTCCGTCACCACTATCGAATTGTCCACCAGCATTCCTATGGCGAGCGCCAGTCCCGACATCGACATGATGTTGAGCGATATTCCCGTAAAGTACATGACCAGTACGGCCAAAAGCACCGAGAACGGGATGGAGAACGCCACCACGAGGGTGGGCTTTACGCTCCTTAAGAAGATAATGAGCACGATCACGGCCAGGATGGCGCCCTGGACCATGTTGCCTATGATGGAGTTCAGGAACATGTCGATGTAGTCGCCCTGGTCCATGAGGGGCGAGAGGTGGAGGTTCTCGTCGGTTTCGGCGAGGTCATCGAGCGCCTCGTGCAGGGCGTCCGCCACCTTGCTGGTTCCGGCCGAGCCGGACTTGTAGATGGAAAGAAGGACGCCCGGGTCTCCGTTAATGCGGCAGTAGCTCTCTTCCGAGTCGTCAATCACGGTCACCGTCGCTATGTCCTCGACGGAGATGTCGCCCACCCCGTCCACGTGCGTGAGCACGAGCTTCTCGAGGTCGTCCTGACTCTCCACGAGGTCGCCGACCTTGAGAAGCCACTGGTCTGCGGTGTCCTCGTCGCTCTCTCCTATGTATCCCGCCGGCATCTCGAAGTTCTGGGCGGCAATGAGCGACGAGAGGGTATCTATGGTGAGGAGCTCGTCCAAGTTCGCCTGCTCGAGGGCGGCGTCCCTGGCCTCCTCGTAGTCCTCCACGGAGGAATCGAGGGTCTCCTGGGCCTCGTCGAGCGATGACTGCCCGCTGGAAATCTGCGCCAGAGAGCTTCCGAAGGCCGCGGATGCCGTGATCTTTCCGGCCTCCACCTCCTCGTACTTGTCGAGCGCCTCCTCCACTGCGGCCTTAACCTGCTTGAGCGCAGCCTTCGCGGCCGCTATCTCGGTCTTCAGGTTCGCCAGCTCGGTGTCGATCTGGGGAATCCTGGTCTCAACTATATTGACCAGATTTTCTAAGGTTTCCCTGGTAAGGCTCTCGGCGGTATCGCTCTGACCCATGGCTTTAAGGACGGTGACTGCGTTCGCGAGCTTCTCGCTGTCCTCGACCGCCTCGTCTATGTCGACAGGGACATCCGATGCACTGAGGCCGTAGAGCTCCGCCACCGACTCGTCCGAGAGCGTGGCCTGAAGCGAGGCGAAAAGAGTATTCATAGCATCATAGGAATCCTGCACTCCCGCATCTTCGTACGCCTTCTTCTCGGCCTCGAGTGCGGCCTTCGACGCCTTTAAGGACGTCAATGTGGCCTCGTAGGCGGATTGTGTCGCCAGAGCCTTGTTGAGCTGCTTGGTGTACTTGGCGAGCTCCTTCGAGGTCTTCGTCTCCTGCTCATCGAGCTCGTCGGCAGCGTCGTCGAGCTTGCTGCTGCCCGAGTCTATCTCGCTCTGGGCATCATCCAGGGCCTCCTTCGCCTCTGCCAGCTCGTCCGAAACGGAGGCGGCAAGCTTGTCATTAAGGCCCTCTATCTTTTCTGCGTCGAGACGCACCTCGAACATGTCCTCCACCAGTCCGATAGTGGAAACGCTCGCCACGCCCTCCACTCGCTGAATGTAGGGCTTCAGCT
>JAILAS010000151.1 GCA_024681495.1 Eubacterium sp.
GTCATCATCTTGTGCGAGGCAACCATTCCCATGCCGTCGTGGGCATCAGCCACCTGAGTGGTGGGCGTGTCCTTAAGCACCTCGTACTCCGTAACGGGGTTCAATATGCCAGCCTCTATCCTGTCGATATATATGGGCTTAAACCTGTTGGAGCCGTGGCTCTCGATTCCGCGCCTGTCGCTCTCCAAGAGCACCTCCGTGCATATCTTCGCATCCTCGTCGGGAATGCCGGCTGCAACGAACGCATCGTGCATGAATCCCCCTGCCAGCTCCCATCCGATGTAAGGTCTCGTCTCCTGTGTCATTTCATCTACCTCCTGAAATATTATTATGACATAACAAATTTTTTAATTACGCGTTTCTTCCCTGTTTTAAGATTATACGAATATATTCCCGCATTATATGTGCTGGTCCACTCCGCATCACATTCCTCTGAAACAATAACTTTATCACTTACATAACGCATCGTGAGCCAGCTCTTATCCTTAAACTTTTTCACCTTCGATGTCTCTCCGGTGGAAAGTTCGTACTTATAAAGGGTTATGGTTCCGGAGTCATAGAAGCTGTAATAGACTACCCCGTTCTCAAACAACTGAATCTCTGCGCTCTCGTCTTCCGTTCCCTTACACACAGTCACATCCGTTCCGTCCTTCAGTCCATATACGTGTTCCTCATAGTATCCCACGTCGGATCCGTAACTGGTTCCGGTTTTTACGAACTTCGTATAGAGGACATAGTCCCCATCCACATATGTGTTTATATTGTTGTTCGTTAATGAAAGACTCTTTATTGAACTGCCGTTCTTATTCATTTGATATATTTTATTATTCAATGTGTATAATATTTTATTTCCGTTGAAATCAAATCCCCGAATCGATTTCGATGACTTTATCACCTTCTTGCCTTTACCGTTCAGTTTCATACTTGTAATTCCTACATTAACAAAGTATTCTCCTTTGTCTTTTTGCTTTATGTAGTAAATCTTCTTCCCGTTAATCCTGAAGCTGTATCCCCTGGCGAGTTTCTTAAACCCCTTGCCATTGGGCTTACACCTGCATATGTACAGATTAGCGCTATCCGTCCCCAAATATAAATCGGCCACAAAATAAAGATATCCCTTATAATAGTACGCATTCCCATACAAACCGTTATAATCCTTAAGTTTCTTAATTTTAAATGCCTTTTTGGCTTTTCCGTTTTGGGTGTTTACCTTATACATGGTATCACCCTCTCCGGTGTATATGTACTTACCCTTTAGGCCGTCTGTGGCCGTTGCGCCGTACACATTGGAGCCCGATGCGAGGATACCTCCCGCGCACATCATAACGAGAGCCAGCATCAGTAACTTCCCGTAAACGTTCTTTAACTTTTCCATACTCTTCTCCTTTGGATTTATTAAAATTTGAAGACATTGAAAGAAATTTACCGGAACGACAAAACCGGAATGAAATAAAAGATTTTTCACACTCATCGACGGTAGAAAATCCCCCTGTCCCCATAAATATAATGGAACAACCCCGGTCGGTTGTCAAGGCGGCTGTCATGCGATTATTGCACCCGTGTGCGGTGGTGGTGTATCATGGATGCATATCGAAAGGGAGGTATTTTATGTCAATTCTGGGGTCATACATGGTACCGCATCCGCCGCTCATCGTACCCGAGGTCGGGCGCGGAGGCGAGGTAGTCATCCAAAAAACCACCGAGAGCTATCACAGGGTCACATCAGAGATCGCGGCGCTCAAGCCCGAGCTCGTTATCGTGACCAGTCCGCACGCGCCGTCGTACAGGGACTGGTTCGCCATATCGGGAGGCGAAACGGCCACCGGGTCGTTCGCGAATTTCAGCGCGCCACAGGTTAAGATTGAGGCGGTGTACGACAGGGAGTTCACGAAGCACCTGACGGACGTGTGCTCGAGGGAGGGATTCCCGGCCGGGGCCATGCCCTCCGGAAACGAGACACTCGACCACGGGACGATGATCCCGCTGTACTTCCTGAACCAGCACTACACCGACTACCGCCTGGTCCGCATCGGTCTCGCCGGATTCCCGCTGCAGGACCACTACAGGCTGGGCGCCCTTATAAAGAAGGCCGTGGAAGACCTCGACAGGCGGGCCGTGTTTATCGCCAGCGGAGACCTCTCCCACACGCTTAAGGAGGACGGTCCTTACGGGCTCTCCAAGGAGGGGCCCGTCTACGACGAGCGGATAATGGCGGACATGGGGAGCGGCAACCTGCGCGCGCTGACGGACTACGACGAGGACTTCCTCGACGCGGCGTCCGAATGCGGGCACAGGTCCTTCACGATAATGGCCGGCGCGATGAGCGGTCAGAGCGTCTCTGCCAGGGCCCTCTCTCACGAGGGGGTGACGGGCGTGGGCTACGGCATCTGCACCTTTTACCCCCTGGATTCGGACACGTCTGAGAGCTTCGACGAATTGTTCTCCAGACGGGTCGAGGAGGATAACAGAAAACGCTCAGCCGCAGAGGACGAGTACATCACGCTCGCGAGGCAGTCCATGGAGACCTACGTCAAGACCGGAAGGCGCATGGCCATGCCCCACACGCTGCCCGAGGAGATGTATTCGACGCAGGCCGGCGCCTTCGTCTCGCTTAAGATAAACGGGCGCCTGCGCGGGTGCATCGGCACCATCGGACCGGTTCAGGACAACCTGGCTTTGGAGATAATCGAAAATGCGGTCTCCGCCTGCTCGAGGGACCCGAGGTTCGTTCCCGTCAAGGCGGCGGAGCTCCCATATATAACTGTAAGCGTGGATGTGCTGGGCGAGTCGGAGATAATAGATTCCGAGGATATGCTGGACGTTAGGAACTACGGCGTCATCGTCACAAAGGGAAACAGGCGCGGGCTCCTTCTCCCGAACCTCGAGGGGGTGGACACCGTGCGGATGCAGGTGGACATCGCCAAAGAAAAGGCCGGAATCCCCACGAGCGATAAGGACGTGGAGCTCCGGCGATTCAAAGTCGTAAGACATGAAGTGATATAGAATTATGTAAACCAGCTCCGGGGGCGCCGCATGGGCGTCCGGGGCGTCAGGGCCGGTAGCGACAGAGCTGCCGGCTTATTTTTCGGCCAGGTAATCGTACACCACCTCGGGACGGCTGAGCGTCAGGTTCACCTTGATGTGGCTGCACGAAACGATTTCCCTGACAGGCAGATCGTTCATCGGGCAGTTCACGTGGCTGAACATGTCGAGCCTGGCGTCGCCCGTGTATGCCTCGATGAACTCGATGTTCTCGGGCTTGTTTTTGACCACGTTTATCTCGCAGATGCGGGGCTTGTCGTCGTAGCCGGGGACGATGTTGAGCATGTAGATGGGCTCTGTCATCTGCCTTATGGCCTCCTCCTCGGGGAGGGGGTAATACTTGTAGGTCATGGTCGCCGTCGCGATTCGAATCTTCTCCGAGCGGCCGTAGTCGAGGGTGCCCACGAGGGTGTTATCGTCCACGAACATCCTGGGGAATCCGGGCTTCTTCGGGTAGCCGTGCGCCTCTCTTCCGCTGGCGGTGGCCTCGAAGTTGTCCAGATACATCATGTGTAGGTACTCGCCGTGCACGCCGTCGTACTCCACCGGGATTGACAGGCCGCACTCTGTGTAGTCGCCATAGCCCGTAGTGTCCGGCATCCTCATCATCTCGAAGCGAACGAGCGGCTCGCCCGGAATCTCAAGCGGCTCGGGAACCGCGTCCCTAAGCGCCTTGGCGTCGGTCTTATATATGATGTACATGTGCTCCCTGTTCATAAACCTGTGCGCCGTGGTGGGAATCGGCGAGGCATACAGCGGAGTGGACGCGTGGTTAAGTATTTCCTCTTTAGTCATCTGGTCCTCCTAACATTATTTAATGGAGAAGTTCACAAAGCATTCACATTTTTTATAAACTTCCGTCACAAACTAGCGATATGATTACAGCATCAGATGAAGAACTACTCTTCACTCTGAAACTTTTTCATATTTTCATACTCCCCCCTTGCCGGTCTTCCCCAGACCGGCAAATTCTTTTTCCGAAGGTTTTTCGGACACATTCACCGACCGTATTTGGGAACAATATGACCGCCGCAGGCTTACATCCCAATCACTCGGGCTTTTGCACGAACGAATTCAGCCACTCTACCACGGCCAGCTTTCCGTCCTCGTCGAAGGGGAAATGCTCAATGTGCTTCAACTCGTCCTCCGTATCCGCCTCGGCGAAAGGCTCGGGCCACACGCACGCCTCAAATACCGCATCCTCCGAATCCTCGAGTGTAGACTTGGAAATGCGGTACCTGATGCCCTCGCACGATCCCGTGAAGGGCTTGTTATAGGTGTAGTAATTAAGGCTAAGGATATCTGTATTCTCAATCATGATAAACTCTCTCTCTAAAAACGTATCGCTCTGCCGGGCGCGAAATCAGCCGTTCTCACGCCTGACCCTGTCCGCAAACCCGGAGAAGAACAGATCGAGCGCAGCGGCGTAAACCTCATCGGAGAGGATATCTGCGCGCTCTAAGACGGTCTCGTAGAGCCCTTCGGGATAGAATGAACTGTCGGGGCTGTAGTCGAGGTACGCATCCATGCATATGAGCGAGAACGCATAGGAATCTATGGGGTCATAGCCCTCGTGCCTGAGGGCGTTGGCATACTCCCGCAAAGTTCCGCCTATATGGAAATAAGCCCTCACGGCCGCTCTCTCGTTCCTCACATCGATGGGATCCGAGATGGCGATATGCGTTGGCTTATCCCCCTCGTAGACCACGATGGAAAAACGATCACCATCGAAGTCTTCAATGAGAACCTCAGGCGCGTCGACTCCCAAAAGCTCGCTGACGAGCTCAATGTAAACGTCAATGAAGTCAATCGTGATGGGTCTCATATTTCTATTCTTACCGTGCATTGTCTCCCCCCGAACGAATAGATAAAACTAAACGATAACTCACCTATAGTATAGGTCATGGTTCGGGGTAAAGACAAGGGCGATTATTTACCGGCCACTCCCGATTTTTTCGCAGCCTCGGCCACGGCCTTGGCCACGGCGGGGCCCACCCTCTTGTCGAAGGGCTTGGGAATGATGTATTCGGCCGAGAGCTCGTCGTCTGAGATAAGCGAGCTAAGCGCGTTTGCGGCAGCAATTTTCATCTCCTCGTTGATGTCGGTCGCGCGAACGTCGAACACTCCGCGGAAGATTCCGGGGAATGCCAGGACATTGTTAATCTGGTTGGGGTAATCGCTCCTGCCGGTGGAGATTACCGCAGCGCCGCCCTTTTTAGCGTCCTCGGGGAATATCTCGGGCGTCGGGTTGGCGCACGCGAAGATGATGGCGTCGCTGTTCATGGTGGATACCATCTCGGATGTCACGGTTCCGGGCGCGGAAACGCCGATGAACACGTCAGCTCCGACGAGGGCGTCGGCGAGCGTGCCCTTCTTTCCCTCGAGGTTGGTCACCTCGGCCATCTCCTCCTTGATCCAGTTGAGTCCGTCGCGGCCCTTGTAGATGATGCCCTTCCTGTCGCACATGGTGACGTTCTTAGCGCCGCTGGCCATGAGGAGCTTCACAATGGCGATGGCCGCCGCACCCGCTCCGCTGGTTACAATGCGGACATCCTCGAGCTTCTTGCCCACGAGCTTAAGGGCGTTGGTAAGGCCTGCGAGGGTGATAACTGCGGTTCCGTGCTGATCGTCGTGGAAGATGGGAATATTGCACTTCTCCTTGAGCTTGCGCTCGATCTCGAAGCACCTGGGAGCCGCGATATCCTCGAGGTTGATTCCGCCGAACGAACCGGAGATCAACGTAACCGCATTCACAAACTCGTCCACGTCCTTGGTTCCCACGCAAAGAGGGAATGCGTCGACGCCGCCGAACTCCTTGAAGAGCACGCACTTGCCCTCCATTACGGGCATGCCGGCCACGGGGCCGATGTCTCCGAGGCCCAGCACTGCGGTGCCGTCGGTGATGACCGCGCACAGATTGTGCCTGCGGGTGAGCTCGTAGCTCTTGGACTCGTCCTTCTGAATCTCCAGACAGGGCGTGGCAACACCGGGGGTGTATGCCAGAGACAGGTCGTCCTCATTGGCCACGGGGACCCTTGAAACCACCTCTATCTTACCTTTCCATTCGTTGTGAAGCCTGAGAGATTCCTTTGCGTAATCCATAATCCACATCCTTTCTTTGCGTGAAACATAAGTTATGTAAAAAAACAGCAAAGACATGAGTCTTTGCTGCCCTTTTATGTAAGTAGCGGAGGGGAGACTTGAACTCTCGACACTACGGGTATGAACCGTATGCTCTAGCCAGCTGAGCTACTCCGCCATAACATGCACACCTAAGTGCATGTGAATGGGACCTACAGGGCTCGAACCTGTGACCCTCTGCTTGTAAGGCAGATGCTCTCCCAGCTGAGCTAAGATCCCATATTCGCGGCTGTTTCACAGCCGCTTTGCTATTATACTATTGTGTATGTCAGCATGTCAAGACGTTTTTTTACATAATTTACAGATTTATGTAAAGCCGCGGTTTTACGCCATTTCGCGGATAAGGTTGACCATTTCGATGGCCGAAAGCGCGCAGTCGTAACCCTTGTTTCCGCTCTTGGTTCCGGCCCTGTCGATGGCCTGCTCGATGGTGTCCGTGGTGAGCACTCCGAAGAGAACGGGGATTCCGGAGCTGAGCGAGATGGTCGCAATTCCCTTCGAGACCTCTGCGCACACGTAGTCGTAGTGCGTGGTGGCGCCCTTAATTACCGCTCCCAGGCAGATCACCGCGTCGTACTTGCCGCTGGTGGCCATCTTCTGTGCGATGAGCGGGATCTCGAACGCGCCGGGCACCCATGCCACGTCGATGTCGTCCTCGGCCACGCCGTGACGGCAGAGCCCGTCTTTGGCTCCGTCCAGGAGCCTGGTGCCGATGAAGGAGTTAAACCTTCCCACCACGATTCCTACTCTGATATTGCTTTCAGCTACTACTTTTCCTTCTAACAGATTCATGATATTCCTCCTTATGCTTCCTTGGCATCGTCGTTGTCATAGTTGAACATGTGACCCATCTTATGCTGCTTGGTGCGCAGGTAGAAGATGTCCGTCTTCTTAGCGTTTATCTTTATGGGCACCCTCTCGGTAATGTGGAGCCCATATCCCTCGATGGAGTAGATCTTATCCGGATTGTTGGTCATAAGGCGAAGCTCGCTCACGCCCAAATCCTTGAGTATCTGGCAGCCGAGCGTGTAGTCCCTCATGTCGGCGGGGAAGCCCAGCATGATGTTGGCCTCCACGGTGTCGAATCCCTGATCCTGCAGCTCGTAGGCCTTGATCTTATTTATGAGACCGATGCCCCTGCCCTCCTGGCGAAGGTACACCAGAACTCCCCTGCCCTCGCGGGCAATGCTCTTCATCGCCGCATCGTACTGCTCTCCGCAGTCGCACCTGGCAGAGCCGAATGCGTCGCCTGTGAGGCACTCGGAATGTACCCTTGTGAGTACCGGCTCTCCGTCGGAGACGTCTCCCATTACCAGCGCCACGTGGTGCTCGCCGGTGAGGTGATTCACGTATCCATAGATTTTAAAGTCGCCGTAGCGGGTAGGCATGTTGGCGCACGCCACTCTCTCCACGAGCTTCTCGGTCTCCTTGCGATACTGGATGAGGTCGGAGATCGTTCCGATCTTAAGGTCGTGCTCCTTCGCGAACTCAATGAGGTCGTCCCTGCGCATCATCGTGCCGTCGTCCTTCATAATCTCGCAGCAAAGCCCCACCTCCTCGAGGCCGGCCAGCCGGCAGTAGTCCACAGTCGCCTCGGTGTGACCCTGGCGGATGAGCACTCCGCCCTCCTTAGCCTCGAGCGGGAACATGTGGCCGGGACGCCTGAAGCACTCCGCTCCGTCCGTTATGGCCCTCCTGGCAGTGATTCCCCTCTCGTACGCGCTGATACCCGTGGTCGTATCCACGTGGTCGATGGACTCGGTGAATGCCGTCTCGTGATTGTCCCCGTTCACCTTGCACATCGGGGAGAGCCCGAGCTTCCTTACGTACGCCGAAGACATGGGCATGCAGATGAGTCCCTTACCGTAGGTGGCCATGAAGTTAAGGTTCTCCGTGGTGGCGTAGCGGGCGGCGCAGATTAGGTCGCCCTCGTTCTCGCGGTCCTCGTTGTCCATCACGACTATGAGCTTTCCCGCCCTGATATCATCGATTAATTCCTTAGCACTGTTCATTGCTGTCTCCTTTCAGGCAATACATGTACCCCGGCGATGATTTCCGGAAAAGCCGGTCCCTTCTGTAAAGACCCGCAAATCAAAAAACGCCCCATGCGCGTGCACGGGACGTTATGTTAACCAGATAGCGATACCTAAAAAAACAGCCGGGCAAAAACCCGGGCATGAAAAAGTATCTTTAAATCATCACTTCTCTCATCCAGACTTTAACTGTCGGCTCCGGAATCTAACCGGATCAACCAAATGGCTCGCGGGCTTTACCGCCGGTGGAGAATTTCACTCCGCCCCGAAGTACGTATTCAATTTCCATGAACTACCTTACCACGATAGCTCGCATAAGGCAAGGCTTTTCTTACAAAAAACCGTTTTCGGAGAGCATCTCCATGGTGACTCCCGAAGAGGTCTCCTTCTCGCCGGAAAAGCTCATGAGCCTCTCGACGTACTTTCCAATCACGTCGTTCTCGAGGTTCACCGTGTCTCCCACCTTCTTGGAGAGCAATCCGGTCTCCTCCCCGGTATGGGGAATAACTGACACCTTGAAGCACGAGTCGTCCACGTAAGCCACCGTGAGCGATATGCCGTCGATGGCGACGGAGCCCTTCTCCACGATAAACCTGAGGATCTCCGCGGGGGCCTTAACCGTAACCCACACCGCATTGTCCTCCTTTACGAGGCCGTCGATTACGCCGGTGCCGTCAATGTGGCCGCTCACGATGTGGCCGCCGAACCTGTCGCCCATGGCCATCGCCCTCTCGAGGTTCACCCGGTCCGAGACCTTAAGCTGCCCCAAGTTCGAGCGCCTCATGGTCTCCGCCATGACGTCCGCCCTATAGAAATCGTCGCCCTTTTCGGTCACGGTGAGGCACACGCCGTTGGTACAGATTGAGTCTCCGATGCGCGCGTCCTCGAGGACGCGATGCGCCTCAACGGTAATGACAGAAGACTTTTCGCCGTGGCGTATCTCCCTGATTTTTCCCTGTTCTTCCACAATTCCTGTAAACATTTTTCCTCTTTCACGGGTCATCGGAGAATCCGGCCTGTTAGCACGGTGTCTCCTCCCAGGTTGAGCAATACGGTGTTACTGAGCCTTAACGCGTCAGAGAGCGATGCGATTCCGTCACCCTCGACCGGGCTCTTCGCGTCCCTGCCGCCCACGATGACGGGGGCGATATATGCATAGACCCTGTCGGCTAGGCCCTGACTCACGAAGGAGCCTTCCACCCCGCCGCCGCCTTCCACGAGCACGCTGTCAATCTGTCTCTGCCCGAGCTCTGCGAGCAGGCATTTTATGTCAACCACTCCCGAGGCGTCTGTTCCGGCCTCAAATATTTCCACGCCCTTCTCCTCCAGGCGGGCCTTCTTCTCTGTGTCCGTCACCCCGCCCACGGCGACGATGGTCTTAGCCACGTCCTGCTCCGTGAATACGAGCGAATCCTCGGGCACCCTGAACGAAGTGTCCAAGATAATTCGCAGCGGACTGTTCTCGCCCTCGAGCCTGCATGTGAGACGTGGATTGTCCGCGATAACCGTGCCGACGCCCGCCAATATGGCCGCATACCGGGCTCTGAGCGTCTGTGAGTGAGCGCGCGACTCCTCAGAGGAAATCCACTGAGACTCCCCGGTGCAGGTGGCGATCTTTCCGTCTAAAGTCATCGCCCACTTAAGCGCCACAAAGGGATCCTTGTTCACGATGTACTTCATGAACACCTCGTTAAGGTCAATGGACTCCTGCGCCAGTATCCCGCTCTCCACGTGAATGCCGGCGTCCCGGATCTTCTTAATCCCACGCCCCGACACCTTCGGATTCGGGTCCAATGCGCCCACGTATACGTTTTTAATCTTCTTGGAAACAATAAGATCCGCGCACGGTGGTGTCTTCCCATAGTGGGAACACGGCTCGAGCGTAACGTACATGTCAGCGCCCTCGGGATCCTCGGTACAATGCGCGAAGGCATTCACCTCGGCATGGCCCTCTCCGCACTTCTCGTGATAGCCCTCTCCGATTATCTTACCGTCCCTGACAATGACGGCACCGACCATCGGGTTGGGATTCGTGTGTCCCATTCCGCGGGCCGCCAGCTCCAGGGCCCTTCTCATAAACGATTCTGTCACGCCTTCTCCTTTGTCACATTCTCGTACAAATCCTCTCCGCGCGAGTCGTCGATGACGATCACGGGGAGGTCCTCCACGTAGAGCCTGCGGACAGCCTCTGTCCCCAGGTCCTCGTAACATACGATCTCCGAGGACTTGATGCAGCGCGAAAGGAGCGCGCCAGCTCCGCCGACGGCTGCGAAGTACACGCATCCGTTCTTTACGATACTCTCCTTTACGGGAGCCGTCCTCTTACCCTTTCCAATCATTCCGCACAGCCCCAGATCCAGCAGCGTGGGCGTGTACTTGTCCATACGTCCGGCAGTGGTGGGACCTGCGGAACCTATGACCGCGCCCTCTCTGGCGGGCGAAGGTCCTAAGTAATAGATTATGCTGTCCTTTATGTCGAAGGGGAGCTCCTCTCCCCTGTCGAGGGCCTCGATCATCCTCTTATGGGCCGCATCCCTGGCGGAATACACGGTTCCCGTGAGATATACGTAGTCTCCGGCCTTGAGGTCCTTTATGCTTTCCTTGGTAAACGGTTCTTTAAGTCGAATCTCCATGACAATACCTCAAATAACCTTGACACAATGACGGTTCACGTGGCAGCAGATGTTAACGCCCACGGGCAGCCCGGCAATGTGTGTGGGGTAGGTTTCAACGTTGACCGCAAGCACGGTGGTATCCCCACCGAGTCCTGCGGGGCCAATTCCCAACGCGTTGGCCTCCTTTAAGATGTCCTCCTCGAGCGTACGTATATGGGGAAGGGAAGATCCCTCGCCGACCGGTCTGGTCAGGGCTCTTTTGGCCATGAGGGCACACTTCTCGAAGTCACCTCCCACGCCCACTCCCACCACCATGGGGGGACAGGCATTAGGGCCGGCGTCCTTTATGGCTCCGACCACGGCATCCTTCACTCCGTCCACGCCATCGGCGGGCTTGAGCATGAACACACGGCTCATGTTCTCGGAACCGAAGCCCTTCGGACAGGCAGTTATGGTCACCTTATCTCCCGGAACCAGGGAGAAGTGTATGATGGCGGGCGTATTGTCGCCCGTGTTCTCCCTTATGAGCGGGTCGGAAACAACGGACTTGCGGAGGTATCCCTCGGTGTAGCCGCGGCTTACGCCGAGATTGACGGCCTCCGTTATGTCCCCGCCGGTGAAGTGCACGTCCTGACCGATGTCGAGGAAGATGACGGCCATCCCGGTGTCCTGGCAAATGGGCACGACATCCTCCCGCGCGGCCACGAGATTATCCTCCAGCTGGCCCAGTATCTTTTGGGCGATGGGGGCGCTCTCCCTCTCGAACGCCCTGTCGAGGGCGGCCTTCATGTCGTCCGACAGCGCGTAGTTCACTTCCGTCACCGCGTCCTTAACGGCATCTGTTATCTGACTTACAGGTATCTCTCTCATTAATTCGTCCTTAAGAAAAATAGACAAGCTCGTCCTCGGGCTTATCCGCCGGCTTTGTTTCCACCTCGTAGAGCACGGGACCCTTTCCGCCGTAGTCCTTGTCGTACTCGTACGACACCTTGGCGGTGAGGTCGACCCAGCTCTTGTGAGCAATGGATGCTGCGTTCTTGCTCTTGCATATGAGTCCCATGAACTGAATGTCCGCCTCGCAGCACGTCATGGCGAACCGGCCGGGCACATACTGGCCGGGCTTGTAGTCGTCGGGATTGTATATAAGGGCCCTGAAGCTAATGGTCTTCCCCTTGTAGTCCTTGGGATTGTCCATGATATCCATGTAAAAGAGCGCGTAGTCCGAATCGGAAAGGTCGAGCCTGTCCTGAGACTTGTCGTAGGGAAGCTCGCTCATGGCCTTCTCGTCGATAGACCCGTCCGGACGCTCGTATACGATCTGCGCGCGCTTATTGTTGGCCTTAATGGCCGCACGGAACTTGGACTTGGGCAGATCGTCGGACGACCTGTTGATGATGACCACGTCCGAGAGGAATATCTGATCCATCATCATGGTCCTCATGTTCGTGAGGAAGCTGTCGAAAGTGGGTCCCTCCACGGTGGTCAGGCACTGCACCAGGTCGAAGTCCTGAGAAAACGCCTTGTCCTCGAGCACGTCGGAAACGGCTGAAATCTGCCAGGTTCCGTTGTACTCGATAAAGATCATGTCGGGATTGGCCTCATCCGCATACCTGATGATGTTCTCCGCGGTGAAGTCCTCCTCGTTCTCGATATCCACCTTGGTGACGCGGTGCTTTATGAGGTCGGCCTCATCGTACTCCTCGTCTCCGTCCTCGCAGACAATGAGCAGCACATGGGCACCCTCGGTGAACTCGCCGTCGAAAATGGTATCCTTTATTAATGACGTCTTTCCACTGTCCATAAATCCGGTGAAAAGATAGATTGGTAACTTGTTTTCTGCCATTGGAATCGCCTCTTTTACATTCCGAGCATGGCGCGAACCTGCTCCTCGTTAACGGTGGTACCGATGACAACCAGCCTTCCGGTGTAATCGGGCTCACCCTCTCTGATCTCATATGAGCCGGGGACCATATCGAAGTATGCCCACTTGCCGTCGGTACACTCTACGATTCCCTTAGCTCTAATTACTACGTCCTCGTACTCTTCGTCCTCGGCGAAGCTCTTAAGCGTCTTCTCGAGGAGGTCTCTGTCGAACTTGTGGGCAGTCTCTATGCCGAAGGTGTTGAACACCTCATCGGCGTGATGATGGTGATGATGATCGTGGTCGTGGCATCCGCAGGTGCAGTTCTCGCCATGCTCATGATCGTGATGATGCTCGTGGTCGTGATCGTGGTCATGGTGATGCTCGTGCTCATGACCGCCGTCGGGCACGTCCTCGGACGTTTCCTCCTCGCCGCGGACCGTCACAGCCATGTGGGTGCCCGTGACGCCGCACTTCACCGCCGGCTCGGCCTCCACCCGCACCCCGGGGATCCCCAGGGCGTTCATCTTATCGACGAAGGCCTGCCGGTCGGGGAGGAGCTCCGAGAGGGCCGCCATCAGCATGTCGCCCGCGGCCCCCATCGCGCACTCGAGATACAGTGTTTTCATGCGCGCACCTCCGCTTGTCTCAGCCGCGGTT
>JAILAS010000050.1 GCA_024681495.1 Eubacterium sp.
GGATTCTTCTACGTGCGGGTGCCCGGAGAGGGCGAGTACGAGTGCCGCGCCAGGGGAATATTCCGCAAGGAGAACATAAAACCCCTGGTGGGAGACGTGGTTGACATAACTGTCACGCATCAGGGCGACATGGAGGGCAGCATTGACGCCATCCATCCCAGGACGAACTCGCTGGTGCGCCCGCCCGTTGCGAACATCGACGTGGCGCTCGTGGTCTTCGCCTGCGCGGACCCGGACCCGAATCTTAACCTGCTGGATAAGCTCCTGGTCTCCATGGAGGTGCGCGGGATAGACAGCATCCTGTGCTTCAATAAGGTCGACCTCATCGACGAGGAGAACCGAAGGAGCCTGGAGGAAAGGTTTTCTTCGGCGGGATATCCCGTCGTCTTTACGGACGCGGCGAAAGGACTCGGCACCGAGAGACTCGGCGAGCTTTTGTCGGGAAAGGTCACCACGGTGGCCGGTCCATCCGGAGCGGGAAAATCCACCCTTATAAACCATCTGTGCCCCGCGGCCGAAATGGCCACCGGCACAGTCAGCGATAAGATCGGCAGGGGACGCCACACCACCAGGCACTGCCAGCTTTTCACGCTTCCACCCGAGCGCTTCGGGCCGGAGAGCTATCTGGTGGACACGCCGGGCTTCACGTCGCTTTTCACTGAGGACATAGAGCCCGTGGACCTGGGGGATTACTTCCCCGAGTTTCGTCCCTTCCTGGGACGGTGCCGCTTCTCCGGATGCGTCCATAAGAGCGAGCCTGACTGCGCCGTGAAGGAGGCCGTGGATGCCGGGAGCGTAAACAGGGAACGTTATGTAAACTATATTCACCTGCTCGAAGAGCTTGAATCACGCAATAAATACCGATAATGGAGGTAATGTTTTGAAGTATATTCTTTCCCCCTCGTTTCTCTCACTGGACTTTACCAGGGCGGGAGAACAGATAAAGGCAGCAGACGAGGCCGGCGCAGACTGGATGCACGTGGACGTTATGGACGGGGCCTTTGTACCCAACATTTCCTTCGGACCGCCCGTAATAAAGTCGCTTCGAAAGGCCACCGACAAGCCCTTCGACGTTCACCTCATGATTGAGAATCCCGACAGGCTCATCGACGCGTTCGTCGACGCGGGCGCGAACAGGATCACCGTCCACGCCGAGACCGTCTACCACCTCGACAGGGTGCTCCACAGCATCAAGGAGGCGGGCTGCGAGGCGGGAGTCGCATTGAACCCCGCGACGCCCCTTTCCACAGTGGAGAACGTCCTCGACCTGGCGGACATGGTCCTCATTATGACCGTCAATCCCGGCTACGGCGGACAGAAGTTCATCCCCTACTGCTACGATAAGATCAGGGCGCTTCGAGCCACCATCGACGAGAGAGGGCTTGACACGGATATCCAGATTGACGGCGGAGCCGGTCGCGGAAACATAAGGGAAATCCTCGAGGCGGGCGCCAATGTGGTGGTCGCAGGCAGCGCCGTATTCAACGGAGATATCGAGGATAACGTCCGGTTCTTTAAGGACGTGATGAACGAATTCGAGGGCCGCTAGGCGCGCGGAGGACTTTTGGAAAATCACACGCTAAACGGCGTAATTGGATGACAATTACCCCTTCCATGCTTTATAATGACATTAGTCACTATAAAGGTGGAAGGGGATTTTTGTGTCGTGAAGTTCCCGAGGGGAGATTGGTATGCAGGAATTTAAAACGGCTGCTACGGATGAAAACTTAAACGCTGTGCTGGGATTCGTCAACGAACAGATGGATACTGTAGGGTTTTCCTTGAAGACACAGATGCAGATGGAGGTGGCGGTAGAGGAGCTTTACGTGAATATCGCTCACTACGCGTATGTGCCCGGGGTGGGTGATGCCACCATTCGCGTCGAAGTCGGGGAGGATTCCGAAAAGAAGACGGTCAGTGTGACGTTTATAGACAAGGGTATTCCCTACAATCCGTTGGAGAAGGAAGACCCCGATGTCACGCTTTCCGCGGAGGAGAGAGGCATTGGCGGCCTCGGCATCTACATGGTTAAAAAGAGCATGGATTCCGTCGAGTATGTGTTTAAGGACGACCAGAACATTCTGACGATAACCAAGACGGAGGCCATATAAGGAGAACGCGCATGGACAACGCATCCAAGGTTTATTTTACAGATTTTCGCACCTCTATCGGAGTCAGCCTCACGACCAAGCTCCAGAAGCTCATTCGTCGCGCGGGTATAGGCGATATAGACATGAACGGGAAGTACGTCGCCATTAAGATGCACTTCGGAGAGCTGGGGAACCTCGCGTTTCTGAGGCCCAACTACGCGAAGGCCGTGGCGGATGTGATAAAGGAGGGGGGAGGACTCCCGTTTTTGACGGATTGTAACACCCTCTACCCCGGCAGCAGGAAGAATGCCCTCGAGCATCTCTACTGCGCGCAGGTGAACGGATTTAACATGGTGACCACCGGTTGCCAGATCATAATCGGAGACGGACTCAAGGGCACGGACGACGTGGCCGTTCCCGTGGAGGGGGCGGAGTATTGTCCCGAGGCATACATTGGCAGGGCCGTCATGGATGCGGACATAATCGTCAGCCTCTCGCACTTCAAGGGACATGAGATGACAGGCTTCGGCGGCGCCATAAAGAACCTCGGCATGGGCTGCGGCAGCAGGGCCGGAAAGATGCAGCAGCACGCGGATGGCAAGCCCAGCGTGGACCAGAGCGTCTGTACCGGCTGCAGGAGATGCGCGAAGGAGTGCGGATCCGATGCCATCGTGTATCGTGATGACGGTAAGGCCTACATCGTTCCCGACGTCTGTAAGGGCTGCGGCAGGTGCATTGGCGCCTGTTCGTTCGATGCCATCAGCACCGTGAATGACAGCGCGCTGGCGGATTTGGGATGTAAGATGGCCGAGTACACGAAGGCGGTGGTACAGAACCGCCCGCACTTCCACGTGAGCCTCATCACCGACGTTTCGCCGAACTGCGACTGCCACAGCGAGAACGACGCGCCGATCATTCCCGACATCGGAATGCTCGCGTCCTTCGACCCGGTCGCTCTCGACCAGGCGTGCGTGGACCTTTGCCAGGCGGCGGACCACTTCGAGAACAGCGCGGTGGGCGATCACCTGAAGGACGAGCACTTCCACGACCACGGCGATATTTTCCTGAACAACCATCCCGACATCACGTGGAAGGAGACGCTCGAGCATGCGGAGAAGATAGGCGTAGGGACGAGGGATTATGAGCTCATAACCATCTAAATGAGTATATTTCTCAAAAGACCATAATTGGTTGACATAGGATTTTTTAGAGGTTAACATTGTTAACGTTGTAGGACGTTTACAGTGTTAACCTTTTTTGATGTGAGGTGACATAACAATGGGTTCCAAAGAAAACATTTTAAAAGTGGCGGAAAGGGAGTTCGCCGAAAAGGGATTCCACGATGCCTCCATGCGAAGTATTGCCGGAGAGGTGGGGATTACCGCCACCGCACTGTACAGGCACTTCAAGGATAAGGAGGCTATATTCGATGCGCTGGTCGAACCGGTTCTGGCAAAGATGGATGAGGCATTCCAAATGATTGAGGATGAGGAGTTCGATGTCATGAGCAATCAGGGAGCCGATGCGATGTGGGCGAGGGAGGTCAACAGCTCCATAAAGTTCGTCGACATGATCTGGGAGTACAAAGATCAGATGCGTCTGCTTCTTTGCCATTCCCAGGGCACGAAGTACGAGAATTTCGTGCACGATATTGTGACGCGCATCCAGGAGTCGACGCTTAAATTCCAGGAGTACGAGAAGAACCGGGGCGTTGAAATACGTGAGGTCAATCAGAAGGAGATGCACGTTCTGCTGAGCGCACAGTACGAGGCGATAATGGAGATTTTTCGTCATGACTATACCAGGAAAGAGGCTTTTCATCTGGTGGAGACTGTCGATAATTTCTTCCTGCCGGGTTGGAGAGAGTTTTTAGGTTTTTAACCAAAGGAAAACGGAGGTGTATATTTTTATGAAACAGAAGAGTACGTTCTCATGGGTGCTCGATTTCGCGGGGAGAAGGAGGAGTTTCTTCGCAGGCAGCGTTCTGCTGGCCATCCTCGGCGTTGCGGTATCGCTAATCCCGTATCTGATTATGGGAAAGATTATTTCGGAGCTCATGGGAGGAAACAGAGACTGGCAGTTTTACCTTATGCAGTGCGTATATATGGCCATTGCATGGGCCGGGAGGGTGATTTTCCACAGCGTGTCCACATCGATGTCCCATATGGCTACATATGAGGTGCTGGCAGGTATCAGAAGGCAGATTACGAAGAAGCTTCAGGAGGTGCCCCTGGGCGACGTCCTGGATGAGGCGAGCGGTACCTTTAAGAACATCATCGTTGAGAGGGTGGATTCGGTCGAGAAGACGTTGGCTCACATTGTACCCGAGTTCACGGCGAACCTGCTGCTTCCGATATGTCTGTTTGTGTACATCTGCGTGCTGGACTGGCGCATGGCCCTGGCCATGTTCATAGGCCCCGTAATAGGAGTCGTCTTTGCATGCTTTATGATGGTTGGAAACGCCGAAAGCTTCCAGCTTACCCTGGATAAGACCAAGCAGCTAAACGACACTGCGGTGGAGTATATCGGAGGCATTGAGGTCATAAAGGCCTTCGGAAAGACGGGAACGTCCTATGAGAAGTTCGTCATCGCCGCGCGCGAAGGCGCTGACTGCTTCATAGACTGGATGCGCAGATGCATATGGCCGTCGGCCGGCATGCTCAGCTTCGCCCCCGCCACCTATCTCGGACTGCTCCCGATTGGAGTGCTGCTCCTCATAAACGGGTCGCTTAGTCCCGAGACGTTCATCTATATCATGATACTTGCGGCCGGGCTGGTCACCCCCCTGGTCATCGCATTCTCCTATATGGACGACATTCAGAAGATGCAGGCCATCTTCAACGATGTCACAGGAATCCTCGTAATGGAGGAGATGGAGAGACCTGAGGAGCTGACCGAGGAAATCTCCGGCAGCGAGATTGTGCTCGAGGACGTGCACTTCTCATATAAGGACAAGGAGGTTTTGCACGGCGTAAACATGACCATTACTCCCGGGACGGTTAACGCCATTGTCGGACCGTCCGGCAGCGGAAAGACCACCATTGTCCGCCTGATCGATTCCCTCTGGGATCCCGACAGCGGCAGAATTACCTACGGCGGCGTGGACATAAAGAATATCCCGCTTGGTCTGTACATGAAGCAGATTGCCTACGTGTCTCAGGATAACTTCCTCTTCGACGAGACAGTCATGGAAAACATAAGGATGGGCAAAAACGGCGCCACAGACGAGGAGGTCATCGAGGCTGCAAAGCGCTGTGGCTGCCACGACTTCATAATGTCTCTGGAGAACGGCTACGGGACTATGGTGGGCGGCTCGGGCGGACATCTTTCGGGGGGAGAGCGGCAGAGGATTTCCATCGCCAGGGCTATGCTCAAGGACGCCCCCATTGTGATTCTCGACGAGGCCACCGCCTACACCGACCCGGAGAACGAGGCGCTCATCCAGGCATCCATCGCCCGGCTGGTTAAGGATAAGACGCTTATAGTCATTGCACACAGGCTTTCTACCATTGCCGACGTGGACAGGATTTTCCTCGTAAATGACGGCAATGTGGTTTGCAGCGGTACGCAGCAGGAGCTCCTTGACGGCAGTGATCTCTACCGCAGGATGTGGGAGGCCCACAG
Organism: Eubacterium sp.; assembly: GCA_024681495.1. GTDB lineage: Bacteria > Bacillota > Clostridia > Lachnospirales > Lachnospiraceae > RUG14243. Next base: position 5,715 of record JAILAS010000050.1, read on the forward strand.
GTACGCCAAGGATACAGACGCAGAGGAGGGAGTTCAGAATGCATAGTGTTAAGAGGTTTTTCGATTTTTGCGGGCCGACCGAGAGGAAAAAATACTACACTTCCGTGGCGCTGGGCGTGTTCGAGGCGCTCGTCGTCGCATGGCGAATCCCCGCGGCCTATCTTATATTCTCCGCCATACTTTCGGGCGGGGTAACAATGACGCTGTTTTGGCAGGTGTTGGCCATAATGATCGTGTCCACTCTGCTTCGCATGGTTTCAATGAGGTTCTCGAGCATGCTTCAGACGGAGGCGGGATATACGACCTGCGCCAATAAGCGAATGGAGATTGCCGAGCATCTGAAGTTCCTCCCCATGGGATACTTCAACGAGAACAGCCTGGGTAACATCACCAACGTTACCACCAACAATATGGAGCAGGTGGGTGATGTGGCTACACGTGCTGTCATGCTGGTTCTTCAGGGGACCATCGGCGCCGTAGTCATCGACATATTCATGCTGTTTTTCGACTGGAGAGTCGGCCTTATATGTACTGTGGGCATGGTGATATTCTATCTGTTTAACCTCATTACCCGCAGCGTTTCGGCCAAATATGCTCCCGTCAAGCTGGACGCCGATGAGCACATCGTAGGCGCGGTTATAGAGTTTATTCAGGGCATAAGCGAGGCCAGAAATTACAACCTCGCCGAGCGCAGCAACGACAAGCTGGCAAAGGCCATATTGCGCAAGGAAAAGGCCGATATTATGGTGGAGCTTAAGGTTATTCCGCTGGTAGGTTTCCAGTCTCTGATCCTGAAGGTGACAGGCGTGTGCATCGTCGGCAGCTCGATAGCCTTCTACCTGGCGGGGACCATGGAGCTTTTGACGACAATGATTCTCATCCTCTGCGCATTCATGGTGTTCGACGGACTCGACTCCGCCGGAATCTATTCGGCTCTTCTGAGGGTGATCGAAAACGGTGTCAATAAGGCCGAGGCCGTGTTAAAGACCGAGCCGATGGATATCGACGGCGAGGACGTGAAGCCCGAATCCTATGACCTGGTCATGGAGGATGTTGACTTCGCATACGAGAGCAGAAAGATAATAGACGATTTGTCTTTGACCATCCCCCAGAATACAACCACTGCGATAGTGGGTCCCTCGGGTGGAGGAAAGACCACGGTGACGAAGCTCCTCGCCAGGTTCTGGGATGTCGACAAGGGGCGCGTAACCCTCGGTGGCAGGGACGTTCGCGACTACAGTTTCGACTCGTTGATGAATAACTTCAGCTTCGTGTTCCAGAACGTCTACCTCTTCGAGGATACCATAGCCAATAACATCCGCTTCTCCAACCCGGATGCTCCGATGGAGGATGTGGTAAAGGCGGCGAAGGCCGCGTGCTGCCACGATTTCATATCGGCGCTTCCCGACGGTTACGAGACCGTGATAGGCGAAAACGGCGCTTCGCTCTCGGGCGGTGAAAAGCAGCGTATCTCCATTGCGAGGGCCATCATGAAGGATGCACCCATCATCATATTGGACGAGGCGACCGCCAATGTGGATCCCGAGAATGAGAAGGAGCTCACGGAGGCCATTGAGAACCTCACTCGTGAGAAGACAATCATCATGATAGCTCACAGGCTTAAGACAGTTAAGCACGCGGATAATATAATTGTTATCGACAAGGGGCGGATTGTACAAAGCGGTACCCATGAGGAGCTCATCTCGGTGGACGGCATCTATAGGAACTTTGTGGCTGACAGAAAGCAGGCCGTTTCCTGGAAACTCGCTTAGACGGAATAAAATTCAAAAGATTTATGTTATACTAACAGGGCGGAGGTTTTTCTCCGCCCTGTCAGATTATGGAAAAGAGGTTTGTGAAATGAAAATCATCAATCTAATCGAAAATACGGAAGGAGCCTCGGGGTGCGCCGCAGCGCACGGTCTGTCGTTTTACGTGGAGACGAAGAGCCACAAGCTGCTGGTTGATCTGGGCCCTTCGGCACAGACTCTTGAGAATGCTGCGCACCTGGGCGTCGATCTCGAGGCCGTTGACACGGTCATACTCAGCCACGGACATTACGACCACTCCGGAGGTATCATGCCGTTTGCGGGCATCAATTCCAAGGCTAAGATATACATGCAGTGCTCGGCCACGGACGACTACTACTCCGACGTGAATGCGGAGGACACGGAGGACGGATATCGCTTCATCGGCATCGACGGGCGCATTCAGGATCTCCCGCAGGTGGTCTTCGTGGACGGCGATTTAAAGATAGACGATGAGCTGTTTATCTTTACAATAGACGAGAGGAGCCATCCGCTCCCCTCCACGAACGACAGGCTCTTCGTGAAGAAGGAAGGAGAGTACATCCATGACGACTTCGGACACGAGCATTTCGTGGTGGTCTCCGACGAGGGAAAGAACGTGCTGCTCTCCGGATGCGCTCACAACGGCATCCTCAGCATCCTCGACGCATATAAGGATAAGTTCGGGGGCGAGCCCGACATTGCCATAAGCGGATTCCACCTTATGAGAGAGGGCGATTACACCCCGGAAGAGGTGGCAGAGATTGA
>JAILAS010000157.1 GCA_024681495.1 Eubacterium sp.
CGATGCCGAGAGCTTCTACCGGCACATTTATATGGCCGAGCACAACGCCCAGGCAAATCAGCCCGGACCCCGGCACACCGGGAGCGCCGAGCGAAAGCAGAACGATTACGACCAAAAGCGACGTCAGTGTGGCCGAAGAAATCTCAACGCCATACGCCTTAGCCAAAAACAAAGAGAATATGGTCAATGTAACGCAAAATCCGTCCATGTTGACAGTAGCTCCAAGCGGTATCGAAAAGTTTGACACACGTGGACTCACTCCGAGCTTCTCGGTACACACCTTCATATTGGTAGGCATGGCGGCCGCACTCGATGAAAGCGTAAGGCTGGTAAGCATTCCCTCTTTACTCTTCCTTAGGAACTGCAGCGGATTAAGCCTTGTGAGGATAAGTATCATCAGGCAATATACGGTAATCATTCCCGCCAGTCCAAGGAGAACCGTTCCTATCAGTCCCAAGAGCGCGCTCATCGTATCGATTCCCATCGTATACACCATGATAGCTATGGAACACATAACCACCAACGGTATAAGCCTGGACGCATAGACCGTTATGGTCAAAAAGAGCGAATTGCAGGCCTCGAAGAGCTCCTTTAGCACTCCCGAATACTCGCCGATGGCCCCCACAGCAACGCCGCATATCACAGCCAGAAATATAATCTGGAGCGTGTCCGACTCGACAAACGGCGTCAGGAAATTCGAAGGCACGATATTGATAATGGTATCCAGGAGCGAAATCTCCACATTAGTATCAACGGATACTTCCGCCACCTCAACAGCTCCGCTCAAAGCGAATCCAAACTCTCCCGGCTGAATCAGATTATATACATTCAATCCGACTAACACGGCTAGCACAGACGTCACCATATAACACGCCATAACCTTGGCGCCGATTCGTCCAAACTCCGAGATGCTCTTAAACTGGGAGAAGCATGTGACGATGGAGAAAAAGATCACAGGCGCAATAATAACCTTCAGCATATTCATAAACATCGTTCTAATGGGTGAGAACAGGTACATGTTTATTCCGTCGGAAACAAACGCGGGCAAAACGAACTTCATTATAAGGCCAATAACAATGCCGAGAAACATGCCGATAAGGGTAAGCGCTACCGCCGCCGACTGCGGCTCGGAAATGCTGATTTCCACCTTGTTTACATCGCCCCTGTTGGCATATTTATAATTCTGGCCGGCCGACCTAAAGAGAATGGCGCGGATGGTGTCCTCATCCTCCACATCAACCTCATCCGACATATCGTTCCTTATCTCGAAGGGATCGAATTCCCTTCCCCCCATATCAATCAATATGCTCGGCTCACCCAAAAGCCGCCTAACCTTTATGCGACATACGCTGTCATCCTCAGCAAATCTCTCGAGCAAAACAAGTGTATCCTCGCAGAGCATTTCAGCCTTAATAATCGCCCTTTTAGGGATTCCGATGCTTTCCAGCTCGCCCCGGACAAAGTCCACCGCTGCTGACGTCTCACTGATTTCCTCACGCGTAAATGTTTTTTTTGATAAGAAAAACTTCTTCACAACTCTTCCCCCTACAGCTTTTTTAGTTTAATTATAATACGTTCCCGCCTGTTTCAAAACCCTGTAATTACAGTATCACAGTCCCAGATAGCCCAGGATCATATCCCTATAGTACGGGAGTTCTTCGCTGATAAGACCATCCATCGCGCTCATGCCCAAAAGCTCCACCGGCGCCTTATCGTCGGTCAGTATCCTGTCCCCGGGCTCATATGTGGTGAGCGCAGCTCGAACAATCTCCATCTCCTTCGCCAGCGCGTCAGCCCCCGAAGGAATAGTCGCAAGCCCCGCGTCAAGTCTTTGCACGATTCCTTCGCCCTTAACCGCGAACAGCTCCCTGTTGGTATTGCCGGAAACATCGGCCACCGCAGCCTCACCAAACACCGTGCATATGGTATCGGAAAGATAGGACGTAATGCTCTCATCCCCCTCCCCGAGCATGTTCATATTTACCACCATAACTCCATCGTCATCGAGGTGCGACGCCACCGACTCGAAGAACTCGGCCGTGCTCATCTGAAACGGGATGGTAATGTCTCTGTAGGCATCAACCATTATGATGTCATACTCCTGCTCATTAGAGTTAAGATACGCCCGGCCGTCATAGGAAACCACCTCCACGGACTCCGGGAGATCGAAGTATTCGCGCGACAGCTCAATTATGCTGTCGTCTATCTCCACGCCGGTGATATCAGCATCGGGATAGTACTTAAGAAGCTGCGTGGCATAGGTCCCCGTGCCCATGCCCAGTATCAGGACCCTGGGGTTTTCCTCTCCGCAGATGACGGGCGCCGCCATGGCATAGTCATAGTACATCCCGGTGAACGAATCCGACTTCATCATAATCGACTGCACGCCGAACATCACATTGGTGGACAATACGGTGGACTCCTCGGTATCCTTAACCTGAAGGTAGTTGTATACCGACTCGCCCTCGTAGACCACGTCCTTCTCCCAGAACGCCAGCCCCGTCGAATTGGAAAATACGCAGGAAATCACGAATATAACGACGCTTACGGCCGTCATAATCCTGCCCGTTCCGTTCGCAATGAAATAGATGATTCCCACGGCCAGAAGCACTCCCGAAAAGATCAGGAAAGTGGCCGAAGTACCCGCCGCCGGAATAGTCACGAACGTGGGCATGAAGGTTCCTATGATGCTGCCTATGGTATTGCAGGCGGACAGCCTGCCCGATATACTTCCGCTCTCGGAAAGATCGGAAACCGTGTAATGAATGAGCGAAGGGGTGACTGTGCCAAGGAGAAACAGCGGGTATACGAAGATTACCATGCACGCCGCAAACGACGCCCATATGAGGAGTCCCGTGCTGACCGCCACCACCATCACTCCCGTTATCAGGATAATGATGTATTTACCGACCAGGGGAATGAGGCTTATCCATACGGCCGCTATTATGATGCGTCTGAAGAGGCGCGACGGATCGTTTTCCCTGTCGGCCCAGCGCCCGCCGAACACGTTGCCCAGCGCCATCGCTATCATTATGGTTCCGATTATTATGGTCCAGACTATCTGCGACGATGAGAAAAACGGCGCCAGAAGGCGATTCGCCGCCAGTTCTACCGCCATAACCGCCATTCCCGAGAAAAATTCGGTCACGTACAGATAGGTTCTGTTCTTTAAAATATCTCTCCTGGTATTCATACTCCTGCCCTGTCTATTTAGCCATATTCACGTTATCGAATGGACCTCAGCCGTCGATATACGACCTCACCACCGCCAGCATGCCCCTAACCACGCGGATTCGCACATGGTCGTCCTCCCACTCGTTGCTCACTCCGAGCGGAAACGTATTGGATAAAACCGCATCATCGAGCTCATAAAATGCCCCCCTTATGGTGACGCCCTCGCAGGTATCGCTGAGCGAAAAAACGGAAAGCGAGAATCTGTCGTCGCGCTCAAGGGTAATATCAGAGTCCTTGAAGACGGTTATTCTCTCTTTTTGTGAGATTATGTCAACCACCGCTCCGCGCTCGGCTCCGTACGCCGCGGTCTGAATATTGGCAATCGTATGGTCCATGCGCCCTCCCAGCGCGCATGCAATAACGATTTTCCTATATCCCTTCTCCAGCGCCCGCTTCATCGCGGCCACTGTATCCGTGTCGTCCTTTACGTGCGGCAGGCGCTCCACCGTGATTCCGTCCTCTATCTCGCCCTCGTAGGAGTCAAAATCGGATATCACCAGGTTTATCGATACACCCAGCCGGCGCGCGTGCTCATAGCCCCTGTCGCAAGCTATGACATAATCGTCCACGTCGGGTCTAAAGGATTCGTCGAAGTCTCCGCCGGAAATTATCACACATCTGTCGCTCATTATCTATGTCTCAACCCTCTTCTATATACAGTCCTATGCACCGGCTCTGACTTATCACTAATTTGCCGCTGCTTTGTCCTGAAAAGTCCACTCCCCGGCGCTTACTGCACGCCGGTCAGATCCTTAACGACCTCGCCGGCAATAATAAGCCCCGCCACGGAAGGCACGAACGCCACGCTTCCGGGGAACCGCTCTCCCGTATCGGTTTCAGGCTTAATCGGCTCCTCCTTCGAGTATACCACCTTCAGAGACTCCACTCCCCGTTTCTTCAGCTCGCGACGCATAACGCGCGCCAGGGGACACACCTGCGTGCTGTATATATCCGCCACCTCGAAGGCGCTCGCGTCGAGCTTATTGCCGGCCCCCATGGAGCTTATGACCGGAGTCCCCGCCTCTTTACACTTCATAATCAGCTCTATCTTCGCAGTCACGGTGTCCACCGCGTCGACCACGTAATCGAACTCTTCGAAAGGAAAATCCGAGGAATTATCGGGCAGAAAGAAACACTCGTGGGTATGTACGACTGCCCCTGGGTTTATGCCCGCCATCCTCTCCTTCATCACCTCTGTCTTATACCTGCCCACCGTCTCTTCGGTGGCGATAATCTGCCGGTTCAGGTTCGTGATATCGACCCTGTCCTTATCTATAAGGTCGAAAGCGCCCACGCCGGTGCGCACCAGGGCCTCGCAGACGTATCCGCCCACGCCGCCTATCCCGAAGACCGCAACCCTGGCCCTCCTAAGTTTTTCCATTCCATCCTCACCAAGCAGCAGGGAGGATCTCATAAATCTGTCTGACATAGTTATCTCTCGTAATCGGTATACATAG
>JAILAS010000051.1 GCA_024681495.1 Eubacterium sp.
TGCAGTCCTCGATCCAGCACTCGCCGGCCTCCCGGGTGACACGCGCATGCACGCGGCTGACGCTCGGCTCGTCGACTACCACGTCGGAGTGGTCGGGGCTTTTTCCTATGGTCACGATTTCCGACTCGAGCGCCAGCTCGCCGCCTCCGGTGGCGCCGTAGGGATAAAACTTCTGCCAGATTATGTCCTCGCACGGCATGCAGACCGTCTCCATGGGCACCGCATCCTCTACCGGCTCCACGAATATCTCGCCCCGGTCATGCAGGGGGCGGCCGTCATCCGCTCCCATAATCGGCTCATCCATGCCCATAAACGCCTTATCCCTGCCCAAAAGCGGCCTGTCCATGCCCGAAAGCGGCTTGTCCATGCCCGAACCCGAAGCCCACTTCTTAAGCGTCCTGGCCCTGCGCTTTTCCTCACGGCGCTCGAACCTGGTAATGCGATCCTCGTAACGCTTTTCGGCTCTCTTCTGCGCCGACTCTCTTATCCAGTCCAGCAGGAATGCCGGGAGGGACTGGTGATATTGTACATCCCCCTCAAGTGAGAGCCTTAACCTGGCGTCCGATGCGCAGTTTTCCAGTGCCCTGCCGCCGTCCAAAGCGCGGTTTTCCGGTGCCCTGCCGCCGTCCGAAGCACGGTTTTCCGGTGCCCTGCTGCCGTCCGAAGCACGGTTTTCCGGTGCCCTGCCGCTGTCCACGGACATAGCGGGATCCCCTGCGTCCGCGCCGGAAGGGTCCATTCCCGGATCTGCCACTGCCTCGCCGGACGAACCCGGAGCCGCCGGGCCCACTCCGCTCCATCTGCCCGAACTCAGGCACTCGCTGACCGAGAATCCATCCTTCAGCCCCTCTTTATATAGAGAGTACGCCATCTCCACCGCCCGGGGATCCTCGTGCTCCAGGTGCGACAAAATGAACTCCATGAGCCCGCGAAATCCCTCATCCAAAGGCTCCTCCTTCCCGGGAACATAGGCGAACCTGCACTTGTTGTCCATGTAGGTCGTATAAATAAACTTAGGATCCATGCTCAGCCTGTCCGGATTTATCAGGTACCTGTCGCAATCGTCCACCACAGCCAGGAGCTGATTCAGAAGCCCCGTCAGCTCCTCGGAATTCATCCCAATCCTCTCGAAGCGCTTCTCCAGCGACTCCATGCCGCTTATCTTATACTGAACCTTCCACTCTCCCTCGAGATTGTACCTGTGGGTCTCCAGAAACCTCACCGGCTTGTTCCTCTCGATCATCTTTCTCTCATAGTCGAACGCCTCGTCCCCGCCCGCGCGGGTTATCGTCATGAAATTGCCGTTGGCATTCCTCGTATAAGACACTTCCATTTCCATTCTCCTTTTCTCAATTCCCGGCGGCCATCGGCCGCCAATCACTCTGAATCCACCAGTCTGTACGCCCTTATGACCTCGGTATGCCTGTACACCGGCCGCGACACATCGGCACCCAGTTTTCCAAACGAGGGCCAGCCCAGGGCCCGAAACCAGTCACCCGCCGGAATCGTCGCCCTCCCCTCGCAAGAGGCCTTCACCATATACCTGCTCCCCGAATATGAATCCGGGGCGTAGACATCGCTCAGGTAAAACGCCTGGGATATTGCCGCTGAATAATCCACCGCCAGCCCCTCAGCGCCTTCGGCGCCGCTGTCCGGATCGGTCACATACGAGGCGTACTCCGCGACATCATCCATGTTCATCCAGGCTATCCCCTCGTCGTAAAACCACAGGGCGATGCCGCAGAAGAACATGGTCACACCGAAAACAAGCGGGATGAGGACCGACGCCTCCACGGTGAAGGAGGCTCGCGACAACACCTCTGCGCACCGGGCCCCGGCCGCACCGTAAACCCCGTCCATGCCGGAAACGTGCTCCGCACTCGAATCCCTATCCGCCCGCCAGGCCTGCCACATACGCCAAAAGCAGAAACGGCACAAAAGCCACCTCATATTTTCTTCCCTTCTTTCTTATCACAATCATCCAAACGCAGTACAGCCCGCACAGCACCAGCCCTCCTGCAAATAGCGCCAGGTTTTCCCACGCACCCAGATAGAGCCCCGTCACACACAGGAGTATGCCGTCACCAGTCCCTATCCCGCCGCGGGTCAGAAACGACAATACTACCACCGCCCCGCCCAGCGCCGCGCCTATAATGGCATCCCCCGGCTCCACTCCCGGGAACCACACCGAATAAACGACGCCGAATGCGGCGTACAAAGCCAGCAGCCACAGGCAGACCTTCTTGTTCCTATAATCCGTCTGCGCGCTAATCCCCAGCACGCTCAACACCATCAGCTCCCCCACAATACGAGTATCCATTTCATCCTCCGCACTTCGAGCACGCGTGCCTCCCACCGACCTCGCTTATCGGCACGCAATAGACGGTCCTCTTCAGGCCGGAACACGACACCGAGGAGTGATAGTTTTCGCCGTAGGTCGTGATGTAAACTTTCCCGCCGCTTATGCCCTTTCCGCAGATTGGGCACGGATAGTACCTGTGACCCGAGCTGTTCCTCAGAACCGACAGGCTTTCGTACGCCACGGTCTTTATCGACGGATTCAGATATGAGCACGCTCTGCTCCTGTGGTAGGCTTCGCCCTCCGGGGTGATGTAGACCATCTCCTCGCCTTCGCCCGCCGCGTTCTCAGTGGGATCGAAGCCCGTCCACTTTCTGGCGGTTACGCTTTCCCGAATGGTCATGACACGTTCGCCGAAGAAGCTTACCGGAATGCGCACGATACACGCAGCGGATAGGTTTACATAATTCTCGCCGCTGTCGTCACTCGTACACACTATCCCGGCTCTCCCGCCGACAATAAGGTCCCCGAGGGCATCGTAATCCACCCCCGTCTGCATCAGCGCCCCGGCCGTAAGATCCAGCCCGAACGGCGACAGGTCGAACGCCTTATCATCGGTAATGTGCGCCGCCAAGGCCTCTCCGTCCGCAGCCACGTAAAGCGCGCTCCTGATCTGCTGCTGCAACAGCTCCACCCTGAAAAGCCAGATTACGCTCATCAGGACGAATATAAAAATCGGAAGCGCGAGAGCGGTCTCAACGGTCAGCGAACCCCTGCCGGAAGCCCTCCCCTCGTCGAATGCGGGGTGGGTAAAAGTGCTTTCCGGCTCATGAAAGACACCGTCGGAAACTCTACGTTCCCCTTTGCGGTGAGAGAGACTGTTTATAAGCTGACAACACAAAATTTCTTCCGGATGCCTATAAAGTAAGCTTGAAATAATTTGGGGAAATATTGATTCATATAATCGGAAAAAGATTTTACCGGAAAACACCTTTACTCACCCCGCTTTCTACTATTGATACTTAAAGTTACCACTCGCCGTAAAGAGATACTCTCCAAAGGAACCATCCACGGCCCCCAAAAGGTTCAGGAACATCGGTCCGCCCTCGTATTCGGCAGTCCATTCGAGAGCCGACACGCAATGATCCATCCTGACGTTCTCACAGTACTCCTCACAATTTACATTCAGCTCGATCAGGTCGAGACTTCGCATGGTCAGGCTCTTCACCGACCGTCCGTACAGCAACAGCTGCAGATACTGCTCGTAAGTGAGCCCCTTATCGTCCCCGCCTGAGGAAGACGCCTGCCCGGTAACCGAGGTCTTCCACGTGGCAGCGGTCTTTATCGGCGCCACCTTGCCCCCGTCCATAAGAGTCCTTACGTCATTTATGCTCTCGACGACCGACCAGGCCGCCAGAACCCCCAGCGTAACGGCTTCCACCAGGGTAGGAACAGCCAGGATTCCCGCTATCGCCAGCGCAATCACCCTGGCCTTCGAGACCTTCTCCTTGTCCGTGCATATGTACGCGAAGTTCACCGCCTCCCTAATCGCCAGAAGGCTTTCGACCACGGCGGTCAGATTCTTAACGTCCGAATCCTTCCCTGCGAAGACATACTCCATCTCGTAGTCCAGCGCGCTGTCGTCGCCCTCACGGGCGAAGCAGGCGAACTTTTCTCCCAGATACGCCTGGAACACGATGCGGCCGGCAGCCCCGCCTTCCCGGTCTTCTTCCTCATAGGTCCCGGCGCACAGGCTCCTCGCGCTAACCACGTCATCCGCATCAATGGCCTTATCCGAAATCGAGGCCTCGTCGGTGACCAACGACAAAATCCCTTTATTCAACAGCTCTCCGACCGTGTCCAAAACTCCCTTTTCCTCGTCGGTAACCTGCTCCACCGCCGCCTTCTCCTCCTCCGTGACCGAGCCGTCCTCCTCTTCCATCACGGTTCCTTCCTCACCCACGGATGAAACGGCCTCTCCCGCCTCTGTCAGCTTGTCCTCCATGTCGCCGCCGTCGGCGCTCTCCGCCAGATCGCCCGAGCCGTTTATCAGCTGCTTCAGCGCAGTAACCGCGAGGCTTCCCTCCATGTAACGGCACGCCATATTGTAATACGGGGCGCCCCCATCGTCGGTGGCCAGCTGGTAGCCCCCGGCGGTCACCCCGCAGGGAGTGAGGGCATAAAAGTCCACGCCCCCATCGTCCCTGCCGGCCGCCGAGTTTTCATACGCGAAATACTCCATCCTGGATACAAGCCTCGAAATATCGAAGTCCTCTCCCGCATACGCCCCATCCACCAGGAACAGATCATACCTTTCCAGCAGCTCTCTCTGATATTCGCCAAACGCCGAATCCGCCGCGGACCTGGCCATCCTGTTGCAATCCAGGGCCAGCCCCCTGTACCTCAGCCCCTCCAACATGGTGAAAATAAGCGACAGCGTTACCACCAGCGTCAGGCTCAGGTATACGGTCACGCTCGCCCGGCGGACCATCACACGCTCCCGGCGTCTTCGTTGATGGTCTTAAATATGCTGTCGACCAGGCTGGTGAGCTGATCCCTGAATATGATGACCAGCCCTATGAGGACAACCAGTATCAATATCACCTCGACCACGCCTATGGCGTCCTCCCTTTTCACAAAGTCCATCAGGTCTTCCTTAAGTTTACATAACATACCAAAAATCTTCATCTCAAGCTCTTTCATAATTTCCCTCCTAAAATTTCACACACTCTCTTTTCATACATTCTCTCAGCCCACGCCCATATGAAAGGACATGAACCCCGGGAAGACTACAATCACGATCACCACCATCATGAGAAGGACCATGGGTACAATGAGCCTGGTCGCCGCTTCCTCGGCCTTCTTTCGGGCCAGCGCCTTCCTCTCCTCGAAGGCCTCACTCTCCTCCGCCTCGAGCAGTTTCGTGAGTCCCGCCGTGCCCAACCGCAGGTTCTGGGTAATCAGCGTGGCCAGCTTCCTGTACTGCCTCAGCCCGCACCTGATCCCGAAATCCTCATAAACATGGGACTCACTCTCTCCCTCTCTCATCCTGTACATTCCTACGGCCATTTCCTCGTAGGCATATCTTTTTCCAATCTTCCCGCCGGCCAACTTCTCCTCATACTCTAGGGCCGTCTTCTCCCAGGCGCCCCGTATCGTCATCCCCGCTCCGAGGAACAATGCGAGCTTATCCACAATCCCCGCATAATCCGCCAGAAGCTGCTCGTCTCTTTTCTTCTCCCTGTTTTTCAGCTCCTCGCGGGACCTCATTCCCAGAAGCACCGCGACTACAAGCCCAAAGGCCAGCACCTTAAGCGCCATGTGACTCCCAGGCGCGCTCCAGCTCACCTGCTGCCCGTCCACCTCGGTCGGCAACACGTATTCGTCCTGAGTCGACGTCTCTTCGTCCGCCCTCGAAAGCGCGTCGCTTAGCGCCCCGGCTCTGCGCTCCTCCTCTGTCAGCTCCGGCGGATACACCGTCACACCGAAGGAATGCTCCACCTGCGACTCTTCGTAGGTCATCTTCGCCAGTAGTGTGACGGGAGACCCTTCGTCCACGACATTCTCAGAATTAATGCTGCCGTCGCTGCGTAATACACTGTAATCGCTGATATTCCACTCGATATCCACAAGACCGTCCGCCACACTGTTCACAAGTCTAAGCGGAGACCTCACCTCATCCGCAGCCGCATTGTCACCCAGGTACGTCGACTCCAGCTCCTGCAGCGCCCTTTCGAAGAGCGCGTCCTCCTCGCCCCCCTCCAAAACGACCTCGGCCACCGGCACCTCCACCTCCATGACCTCGTCCATGAAGTAGGCGTTAAGGCTCGCCGTGTAGCTCCCCTCTCCCGCATTGTTACGAAGAAGGGTGTCTCCGGACGACAATACGGACACGCCGCTCTCATACACTCCCGCCGCAAGCGCCAAAACCGCAGCCGCCGTCAAAACCCTGAGAATCATGGCAACATCCCCTACCCTGCCGGTGCGAAGCTCGTTAGCCGCCCCGCCCCTCGGGCACAGCTTCCGCATAACGACCATGCTCTCCGACCCGTACCCGTCCTTCATATCGAGATACCTCGCCGCGGGCGGCAATCCGATCAGCCACTCAGCCATTCTCACGAATATCCCTTTTTTCTCCCGTTTCTTTTCCTCAGCTCTATTCCTAATCCTCCCTGTTTTTCCAGCTATCATTCATACGCCCCTCATCTTTCTCTCTAACCCCAAGACTCTCATACCTCGATTTCCACGATTCTCCCGGACGCCTCATACGCACCCAGGTACACCGCCAGGCAGACGCTCATAATCACCACCCCGGTGAGATTCCCGTACAGTGCGTCCATGTACCCCGGCGACGATATCCTCATGTACACCAGTATCCCGACGGGAATGAGATTCATTATCAGCTGCTCGAACCTCTTGCCGGACGTCAACGTCCTGATTTCCCGCTCCACCTCCATCTTCTCGGATATCCTCTCGATGGTCCCGGTTACGATGGCGTTGAAGTTTCCACCCGTCCGCTTCGCCAATGCGAACACCTGGCAGAAATCCTGAGCCGCAGGCATTCCGAGCCTGTCGGAAAACGTCTGAAGCGCCTTCTCGAACGGCTGGTTCATATCCAGCGCGGCACACATCCTGTCCATCTCTGCCACCACCGGCGATGTGGGCGGATACAGGGCCGTTATCTCCCTGCGCGCAGCCCGCCATGCATTTTCCGGCGATATTCCCGCGCTCATATGCGACCTGACCAGCAGCAGAGTCTCCCTGAATGCGTCCGTAGCCTCGGCCATCCTCCTCTTTCCCAGAGCCCTGCGCCGTTTTTTCACGTAGTATGCAATCCCGGGCAAAAGCGCCAGTGCCGCCGGAAGGCATCCGTAAAACAGCTCCGCCACCGCCAGAACGACCAACGCTCCCTCGGCGGCGAAGACCGCCCTCTGCCCGGCCGATATGTCCTCGTATCCCGGCGGTCCCTTCTCAAAACCCCCCGATTTTTTCGGTATTCTTAAGGTCACCAATCCTCTCCCAACACTCTTCATCTCCACTGCTCCTGTAACGGTAGATGGGATTGAGGACAAACTCTCCGGCCTCGTATCCCACCAGCTCCTCCACTGCCACCAGCTTCCTTTCGCCTTTCCTGTTCCTGGCCAGATGCACCATGAGATCCACCCCGGCGGCAATCTGTCCCCTTATGGCGTCCACCGGCATATCCGCCGCCATGAGAATCATCGTCTCCAGGCGCTTTAGCATATCCCTGCACGAATTCGCGTGTCCCGTGGACAACGAGCCGTCATGCCCCGAATTCATAGCGCTTATCATATCCAGAGCCTCTCCGGACCTGACCTCGCCGACCACTATCCTGTCCGGCCGCATCCTCAAGCTCGTTTTTATCAGATCCCGGATCGAAATGGCGTTCTTTCCCTCGCTGTTTTCGTTGCGGGTCTCCAGGCGCACCAGGTTCTCTACGTTCTTCAGGTTGAGCTCCGCAGAATCCTCGATGGTTATGACTCTCTCGCCGGAGGGAATGTATCCCGCCAGGGCATTCAGAAACGTCGTCTTTCCGCTGCTCGTGCCGCCGCTCACGAAGATGTTCTGCCCGAAGACCACCATCTCCCCGAGAAACTCCGCCACCTCTGCCGACAATGTGTTTTTCTCTACGAGGTCTCCCATCGTGAAAGGATCGTCCGGAAACCGCCTTATCGTCACCACCGGACCGTCCAGAGCCACCGGACCCAGCACCACGTTGACCCTCGACCCGTTCTCCAGCCTGGTATCTACAATCGGGTTTATCTCGTTCACCATGCGGTTGCCCTTCGATACTATCTGCTGGATCACGTCGCCGAGCTTCTCGGCCGATGCGAACCGCTTGGCCCATCTCTGCAGCCTGCCCGCCCTCTCGACGAACACCTTGTCCGGGCCGATGATCATGATCTCCGAAACCGCCGGATCGTCGACCAGCTCCTGGAGTACATCGAGCTTGCGGAGGGCGTTGAACACTCCGCGGGAGACCTCGCCTATCTGGCCTATGTCCAGACCGCTCCGCCTGCCCTCGTCTATGACCGCCTCGTCTATGAGGCCCATCACTTCCTCGTCCGACAGTGCCCTGGACATATCCATCTCCGCGATGATGCGATGACGCACCTGTTCCTGCAGCTCCTCTATCCTTCGCGCAGCCTCCGCCATCAGCTCGCCTCCATTCTCACAGGGCTTGTCAGCTCCCTGACGAAGTCGCCCATGTCGCCCCAGGTCCAACCCGTCATGACATCCTCGGCCATGTAGAGCCCGGGCACCGTCGGCAGTCGGATTCTTACTATACGCTCATTGATTGACGCATAGCCCATCTTCTCGAGCCGCTTTTCGAACTGCGCCAACTGGGCCCTGCCGTAGGGATGCATCTGGGTGGGGACGTACGTAACCTCGCTCTGTCCCAATAGATCGTAGAACACAGGCAGAGCGCCCGAAAGATCCACCACCACCTTCTCGTAGCCCATCTGAGAGGTGAGCCTCTCGAAGAACGATATCCACTCCTTCTTGCCCAGCTGCTGTATATCCGAGGGATTCTCCAAGGGCGGCAGGTAAACCAGCCCACAGTCCTGGCAGATTTCCTGAGCCACCAGCTCCCGGAACATATCCGATTTTCTGTTTGTGAGATATACGAGATCAGACAGATCTCTCTTAAACTCCCGGCCGAAGATTCGAGCGAATCCGGCGTTCTCGCGCAGATTTACATAAAGCGTCCTATAGTCCTGCCCCAGAACAGTCGCAAGCGTTACCGCAAAGGGCGTCTGCTCCTGAATCTGCCCCGGGCTGTACACGCAGATGAGTCCGGCGCCCTGCAGGTGCATGTCGCCCGGCATCTCCCTGACACTGCCCTCGTCCAAGATCCTCCTTACGGTCTCGTCCGCCGGCCTGTACTTGTCGAGACATGCGAATCCTTCGACGAGTGGATGTCCGGCATCCTCGCAGAGAACGAACACCTTCCTGCCGTCGTCTGCGGCCAGCTCCATGCAGAATTCTTCCTCTCCCACGAGCAGAATATCTACCCCGTGCGCTTCGCAATATTCCCCGGCAGACCCGGCGTCATAGAAACCTGCTGCCTCCACCCTCCCGGGCCATTTTCGGCTCATGTATCCCACGAGGGCACACACATACTGCGCAGTGTGATCACACACCACTACCTGTAGCTTCTCCATCTAATTCCCCCTTTTCGACTGCCGCCTCGGCAGTCTGAGCTAAACTTACCCGTTCAGATTACGCCAACGGGCGACTACTCCGCGATCGGTCTCCATCCTTCCCACGACGGGCCTTGCCCTAGATGAATGCTGCGAAATGTAATGCTACGCAGCACAGATACGATATGAGGATCGGGACGGAGAACCTAACCCAAGTTCCTCTTCCATCCACTTTCCACTCATACAGATTCTTTTCTCTCCCCTTGAGAGCGTTAAACAGATACCGCGCGTTCCCAGTGATGCGGGATAACAGACGTCCTTCAAACGCAAGTCTTAAGACAGCATAAACAGCCGCCAGGAGAAAGGAAAACCAAATCACGTAAAAGCAAAACGATATTCCGGTAAAACTACCAACCATTGAAAAAATCTTGATGTCTCCGGCCCCAAGCGCATGGAGCGAAAACAAAAGGAATAACACGACGATGGGTACCGTCGTATCCAGCAGATATCGGCCCAAATGAAAAGAGTCACACTCGGCAAGACGTATAAGGAGGGAAGTAAACCAGCCCAAAACTATCAGCTCATTACTTACCCTTTTGCCCCCTATATCCGAGGCCACTGCTGCGGACAGGAAGAAGAACGGAACAACAAACCTAACCAAAATTCGATGCCTCCTTCTTCGTGAGACCAATCTAGCACAGCCCATTTTTCAAAAGCAACCACTTTTTGCTCCGGACGACATTTTTGACTTTTTCCACAAAGTTTTAAGTCGTTCCCAAAAGAAAAACCCCCGAAAAACCATTGTTTTCGAGGGTTAAAAACACCAAAACCAAATTTGTACTTTTTACATTCTTCTAATTATAATTTGTCATCGAACCGCCTCTTAGACCGCTACGGTCTAATGTGTGCAAAATCCCGATAACATAACATCACACCAGATATCCCCTGTTGCCGCCCGAGGAATTCGACTCGACCAGATCTCCCCTTCCGTAGGTGAGACCCGCGTAAACCTCCTGGGTGTTCTGCATGAGCACGGGCGAATCGTCCTGTTCATGCGCCTTGGCAAAAGCCTCGCCCACCTTAAGCGCCATGTCCTTAACGGCCTTTGCCCGTCCGGCGTCCTTTTTGATGACGGCGCCCGAAAGCTCCCTCATCCAAAAGTCATAGAGGTTCGAGAGGGCATTTGAAATCTCGTATTGCATGTCGAGCGCTCCCCTAAGCTCGGCCAAAACCGCCGATGCGTTTCGAACGTTTTCCTTGAAAACGCCGTATTCCCCCGCCTCTATGGCATCAGAAAGATATGTATCCAGGACCTCGTACAAAATCACGATTATCCCGCTCCTGTTGCTCTGCGTTATACGCAGCGTGTATTGCTGTATCTTATCTTTAGTCAAATTGTTATCCTCCCCGGTGTCCCCCGAGCCAAAACCTGTAGAACCGGACTTCTGTTACCTGAGCATCTGAAGCGCCTGATCTGGAAGCTCGTTGGCCTGTGCCAGAACCGACGTACCTGCCTGCACCAGAATCTGCATGTTGGTGAAGGTGGTCATCTCCTCGGCCATGTCCACGTCCATGATTCTCGAGTACGCGGAAGTCACGTTCTCGGATGCGGACTCCAGGTTGTTATATGTATGATCGAGCCTGTTCTCGTATGCACCGAGGGATGCCCTCGCGTCGTTCATCTTGGAAATGGCATCGTCCAAGATCGAAATGGCTCTGTTCGCGCCCTGTGCGCTCCTGATGTTGAGCGTGGTCTCTCCGTCCTCGGTACCGATGCCGAGTGCATAGGTAGACATGTCGGGAATCTCCACCTTGATGGCCTGGTCCTCGTTCGCGCCGATCTGAAGGAAGAGCTGGCCCATGTCCTTCACATCCACGGTGATGGTGGCATCCTCGGCCTCCGTTGCCACTCCCTCGTATGCGTCGATTACCATCTCCAGTCCGCCCGCGCCGTAAATGGTTATCCTCTGGCCGTCGGTGATGTAAGACTCGGTGCCGTCGAAGAGGCCGCTCAGGCCGTCTGTAGCGATCTCCACATCGCTGCCCGTCGTGGAGAACTGGAGCGTCGTGGGATCGGCGTATGTATCCATTCCCAAAACCTCGGCCGCATCGCTCGTGGAGAAGCTCATGTTGAGCTCTACCGAATCGCCGTATACATTGGACGTAAATGTCAACGTGCTGCCCCACTCAAACGTGGTGTCGCTGCTGGTAACGGTAACGTCTGCTCTCTCGCAGGCCGTCGTGAGCGTCGCCCAAAAGTCGGAGGCATCCTCATATGCCGAATAGCTGACAATCACGCCGTTAATGCTGAAATCTCCTGCGTCTGTCGGCTGCTGCGTGAGGTTCGTGGTAACCGCGCCCTGCGTGGCGTCGGCCGCAATGGCGATGGTGTACTCGCCCTCCCTGACGTTCAGCGTATCCACCACATTGCTGTAGGTATAGAAGGTTCCGTCAGCCGTCGTAACACTGGCATACGCCCTCTCGTTAAGACTGCCGTCGAGAATATTAAGCGTGTTGAAGTCGGTGTCGGACGCTATGCGGTCGAGC
Source organism: Eubacterium sp. (assembly GCA_024681495.1). Classification (GTDB taxonomy): domain Bacteria; phylum Bacillota; class Clostridia; order Lachnospirales; family Lachnospiraceae; genus RUG14243. Next base: position 12,013 of record JAILAS010000051.1, read on the forward strand.
TCCTCGGTGAGGGAGTCGATCTCGAGCTGAAGGCTGTCCCTGTCGGTCGGCGTATTCGTGTCGCTGGCCGCCTGGACCGCCAGCTCCCTCATCCTCTGAAGGATGTCGGTCATCTCGCCCATGGCGCTGTCTGCGGTCTCGAGGACGGACAATCCGTTTTTCGAATTGTCGGACGCCTGGTCGAGGCCCCTTATCTGCGCTCTCATCTTCAATGAAATGGCTGTTCCGGAGGGATTGTCTCCGGCGGAATTGATCTTAAGACCCGAGGAAAGGCGCGCGGTGGAGTCCGCCAGCCTGCCCTCGTTGAAAAGCAAATGATCGTTTGATACCATTGCGGAAATATTATAATTAATCTTCATAAGACACAGTCCTCCCTTGGAATCGTTCGTGTTACAGGGGACGTCCGTGTCCTACTTTGTAATCCGTTACTTTTTTTATCGACAGTTTGGGGATTTTCTTAACCCCCCTGCGCACCTTAGGTTAAACTCCGGCCCACTCTAAGTATCGAGGTGACGAACGCCTTCGATATTCCGTAGAGGACGGACGTCTGTGTGCGGTACTCCTCCGACGCCGTCTCCGACGACTGCGCCTCCCTGAGGACGTGCGTGAGCTCCCTGCTCTCGAACGCTGTCAGGTCAAGCGACCCCTCGGTAACGAAATGCATCGAGACCTCCTTTTCGCCCGAGAATGCGGACTGCTCCAGGATTTCCCTGAAAACGCCCTCTCCCTCGCGCAGGAAGGCCGTGGACTCCTCGCTCTCCGTGGCCACCAGGCCCTCGATCCTGTCGCCGAGGTCTGCAATCTCCGCGGCAATCTTTCCGAGGATTTCGTTCTCCAGAGTTATGTTAACTCGCCCCTTCGAGTCGTCCGCCCTTACTATCTGCAAATGCAGCGTGCCGGACTGGCCCTCCACAACAACGGGAATGGCGTACTGCTCGTTCCTCGCGAACTTCTGCGTAAGCTCGATCTGCGTCCTTGCAAGCTTGAGATCGCGGAGATTGTCGCTCGTAACCTCCCGGTCGGGCGGGAGCACGTTCTCGCTCGCCCTCTCGGCCAGCCTCGCCAGCTCCTCCTGGGCCCTCGCCATGTCCTCGGGCGCCTTCGCATCCTCGCCCATCCTGTCAATGAGCTCCTGCTTAATAGCGTCGAAGTCCACCTCGCCGTTCTCATCGTAGTATTTGGAAACGTCGTTAAACAGCCTGTTCCGCTGCGACATCATCATCCTTATCGCCTGTAGGTTGTAGTATGTCACGGGCTCGTCGTTGGCCTCGAGCAGCTGAATTATCTCGGTCTCCGACGTGGCCGCCTCGTAGAACCTGCTAAGCTCCTCGTTGGCGTACGCCAGCTCCGTCTCCTCGTTAAGCGGCACCTCGCTCATGGTCTCGAGGACCTCGTCTCCGGTCATGCCGCCCAACCCGCGCTCGAGAAGGAGGTCCACCCTCTCGGGAGTCGCCATCCTGCGCGCCTCCTCCGCCTGTCGCCTAACGTACTCAGCCGTATCCTCGACGAACTCCTCGAAGCCGCCTCCGCCCGAGAACGACGCCTCGAGCTGGTCGAGAATACTCGTCCCCTCGAAGCTTATCTCCTCGAGGCTTCCGAAGGAATCGTCCACCTTGAAGTCCATACCCTTGTCGCGGCTGCTCCTGATTCCCGTGAGGAGATTCCTCATCGTGAGCGGCGCGCCCTGCTGAACCAGCGAACCCACCACCGCGCTGTCGGACTTCTCTATCTGCGCGAAGAGCCTGTATACTCCGATGTACGTGGCCCGCTCGTCCTCGGTGAGCTCGCCTGCGCGCTCGGCCTTCCAGAGGTACTCCGCCATGCTCTCGTCATCGTCGTAGCCGCCCTCTTCCTTTATCGCCTCGATGGCCTCGTTCAGGTCAGCAATATTCGTGTCCAGAGGGTTGACTCCCTCGTGGATGAGGTGCACCACCATGGACGGCGACATATTGCGCATGAGGTTCTGCACCTGCGCGTCGGCCGCCTTGATGTGGGTTATGCTCGAAACCGTGATTTCCGTGGAGTTGTACGCCAGTATCCTGACGGCGCGCTCGTTCTCGGGATTTACGTCCATGTTCAGATCCGCGAGGATGTCATCCACGTTGGAGAACGCCTTCTTTATGCTGTCGCCCATGTCTGCGCGCGGAGCGGTCCAGAGCGTCTCGTACCGGCGCATCGCCTCCGCGGCGCGCTCCGACATGTCCGCCAATGTGGCTGCCCGGTCGTTCCCCTGCTGGCCCTGACCCGCGTCGCCGCCGGAACCCTGTCCGAATTCGCCGGAATTGGCGGCCCGGCCGCCAGTTGACATAACACCCTCTATAGACGTCTCCTCCAGAATCGTCTGGGAGTCGATGGTCAGCGTGGTTATCGTGGTCTGCGAGAAGGACCTGGCGCCGAGTGCGTATGCGCTCAGTACCGGGAGTCCCGCCACCTTCTCCATGGTCTCGGAGTACGTGGCTATGTTTTCGTCAGTCGCCTCGACGTCTCCGCCGCGCAGCATCTGCGCGAAGAAAGCGTCCTCGGCGGCCTTGAGCTTATCGGAAAGATCGAAGAGCGACTCGGTCTCGAGCGAAACGCCCTGCTTGAGCAGCGTGTAGTTCGCCTCGACCGTCATCTCGATGCGGATCTCGGTGAGGATTCTGGTCTGACGGATGTGCACGAGGTTGGCCGACTCGGCCGCGGCCTCGCCCTCAATGCCCTGTGCCCACGCGGGGACGGATCCGCCCGAGGTATTCTCCGTGCCGGGAAGGGTCGGGCCGAACTCTAAGATTTCGCGGAGATTCTTTATGTTGAGCTCCCTGCCCTCGTCGAGGACAGCCGCCGCATCGGCCTCGGTGGCCCTGTCGATTACGTCCATGGCATCGACCGCGCGCTGCACCAGGCTCACTCCGCCGCACAGATTGGCGTCCGATGGCCTCTTTCCGTCGGCCACGGCCGCGGCAATCTCACCGGCGCACTCCACCTGATCGGGCGGGAGTGTGAGGGTGTTCAGCTCGTCGAGAAACTCGAGGTTCTCGGGCGTGAGGGAGATGTCGTTGGAGACCAGCCACCTGGCCATGTCCATTGCGTTGTCGTTCCCACTCACGTTCGAGGCGTCGATCACCTTCTGCATCTGGCCCTCGAGCTGCGTGAAGTCTATGGTCTGAGCCTGTGGCATGAGAGTGGCGGATGCTGAATTCTGCGCCTTGTAGAGGTTCGCGATGGTCGGGTCCATCCTGTTTTCCATGATGTACTTCTTCGCGCCCTCGTCGAGGGGCTCGAGGCTCTGCGCCATCTTCATGGCCTCCTCGCCCTCTGTCAGGTTTTCGTCCGTGGCAGGGATGTCGGCCTCCCTAAACGCGTTCTCGAGCGCATTCACCTGCCAGGAGGATGCGCCTGCCGCCTCCATCTGCCTCGTCGTGGGCGAGCTGCCGCCCATGTCCGAGATATCGCACCCCGCCTCGGCCAGCGCCATCTTTATCTTATCGTTCACGGTGACAATGACGTCGAGCGGCTCTGTCGATGCGTTCACGCCCTCCTTCATCATCTCCCGGTAATCCTCGGGTGTCATGACGTTTGAGAGGACGGCCATCTTCTGATGAATCACGTCCACATCCAGGTTCGACGCGCCGTTCATTATGTCCTGAGCGGAGTCCACATCCTTGAATAGGCCCTTAACCACGCCCGTGTTCTCCACGTTTCCGTGGTTCTCGTTGGTAAGAAACCCTCCGCCGAATATTCCCGAAGTCTTCGCCTCGCCGGACTCCCCGGTCTCCAGGCCTGCCGAAGAAACACCGGCGGCGCCGATGCCGTTATTGTTCTCAATTGCGTTTGGATTAATCTGCTGATCAACTCGCATGAATAGTCTCCCCTCTATCCGCCGGTCCGGCGAAAATGCGGTAAGGCGGGCCAATAATCCGCCCTCGTATCGTTTTAAGAGCGTAGAGATGCTACGCTCAAGATTAATTTCGACACGAAACGCGAAAAACTTAATCCCCATTCGTCGCCCGGCGCCTATCGGACCGCAAAAAACCCTCCTCACCGGTTCGCCCGGTGCCTATCGGACGCAAAAACCCTCCTCACCGGTTCGCCCGGCGGGAGGGTAAAAACAGTTCGTATAAATTGTACGGATTATGTTGGTTTACATAAAATCTTTCTCGCGAAGGATCACATTGTCCTCCTCGTCGTAACGCTTCGAGAATATCGAGCGCATGGCCTTGGTGACGCTGCCCTTCTCGGCCTTGTCCATGGCGGAATCGAGGATCTCCTTCACCTCGGGGAAAGTGGTAGCCTTCGTGCCGGAACGGATATTGCCGATCCTGTTGTAGAGCGCGAGCACTCCGAGCTCGTCGATGGTGTATCCGCACTCCAGAGCATAGGTCTTTCCGAATACCACCAGCTCATCGTTGGTGAATATGGGGATGCGGATTTTCTCGGTGAACATCGCCGAAAGGGTGTTATTCAGTCCGAGGAACCTGCGGACGCCTTCCTTTCCGTCCTCTACGACAATGAGCAGGCCCTGATCGTCCTCCTCGAGAACGCGTGCGATGTCGGCCGCCTTCGTGGGAAGCAGCTTTCCCGCCTCCTCGATTATCATGTATCCGCCGGCCACCTTGCCGAGCACGTCCTCGACGTTGCGCTTATTCAGCGACTGGGCGTTTATCCTGCCCACCTTGGTGCTGCCGTGGGGATAGAGCTTCTGTGCTACCTTTATGAGCTTGGTGGCGAGCGTGGTCTTGCCGCAGCCCTTCTCGCCCTCGATTATGATGTTGCCGCGCTTCGACGATCCGGTCTTCGTGCGGCCTCTTACGCCCTCGAGCACGCTGCAGATCTGCCTCTCCATGCCCGCAACGGGTATGAAGTATGAGAATATGGCGGACTGCTCCTCGTCCAGCGACATGATGGGCTCTCCGACGTCCTCCGCATCCTCGAGCTCTGCCATGGCCTGGAGCTCGATGGCGGCGCTAAGGTCGGGAACCTTCTTCGTGGCGCCCTTGAGCATGGCCTCGTCGACGGGCGCGCCCGCGTCGGCCACCTCGGTGTCGGACTCATAGGAATCCGATTCGTCCTCATCGGACTCCTCAGCAACGGTCTCCGGGGACTCCTCCACGGCGGAATCGACTGACTCCTCGTCCTCTGCCCCACCGGATACTGTCTCTGCGCCGTCTGTCTCCGGCTCCCCTGCCGCTTCATCCGGTGCGGGCTCCTCACCCTGACCCTCATCCACGGTCTCTTCTATATCCTCGGGCTCAGCGGGAGTCTCCGCGGCCTCGTCGGTTTCGACAGTTTCTTCGGTTTCGTCTTCTGCTTCCGCAGCCTCCACATCCTCTGCGGGATGTGAATACGCCTCGGCCAGCGACGTCGCGTACTCGTTCAGCTCGTCCTCAAGGGTGGGGACCGCAGCTGCAGCCGCGAGCGGAACTCCGGCGCTGGCGAACGCCTCGGCCGCCGACATCTCCTTGGCGGGGGCCTGCATGGCCTCCTCGGTAACCTCGTTTATGATGTCGTCCACCGCGCCGTCGAAATCGGCGTCGGTGCTGAGGATCTTAGCTGCCTCCTCGGCCTCCTTACGCTCCTACTCGCGCGCCGCCTCAGCCTCTTCCTGCTGCTTGGCGACATCCGCGATAGTGTCCATTATATCCTCGGATCGCGCGATGGCCACGGCCTTCGCGGACTCGAGCTTCCTTATGCGCGCGTTTTCCATGGTGGAACGCGCCGCCTCCTTGGTCTTCTCCCACTCGGCGAGCACATCGCCTATGGTGAGCTGCCCGGGGACCTGCTCTTCCACAGTCGGCCTCTCGGGAATGCTTATGCTCATCTGACCGCCGTCCTCGACGCCGATCATCTCACGGAAATTAATGTCCAGCGACGCATCAATGTCCTCCGCGGACTCGATGTTCATCTCCTCGCAGAGCTTTTCGTCGTCTTCCTTGGTGGGCTCGGGGATGGGGATGTTGTTATCCCTCGCCAGCTGGCGAATGCCCTCGAGCGTGGAGTCCACCTCTTCCTTCTCGGTAGCCTCCTTGATCTGCTGGATGTTTCTGGCGATCTCCTTCTGCAGATCGATGGTGTTTATCATCGTGGCGCTCTCATTGACCCTGGGGATGTAGACATCCTTATGGAGAATCTCGGCATACGCGCTCTCGTCTCCGGGCCTTACCTTGGTCACGCCGTCTCTCTTGAGCTTGAGCTCCTCGTATTTCTCCGCCTGAACGCCCTGAAGCGGCTCGTAGAGAACCTTCAACTCCAAAGCCTTCTCTACATAATAGCCCTCTCCGAAATAGAGGATGATCTTATCGCACAGGTCGATGCAGTCCTGCGACCTGCCGGCCTTGTGGTACATGTATGCCAGCTCGTAGCTCCACTGCTCCGTGAACTCGGCCTCGCGGAGCTTCTCGAGGGATTCGATCCGGGAATCCACGGACTCGCCGTTCATGCGCTTGATCTTATATTCGAGCTCATAGCGGCGGGAATCGTCGGGAGCGATTTCCACGTATTCGCGGAAGTAAGCCTCGGCATCCTCCCTGTGGGCCTGCCTGATCTCGAACTCGGTCAGCCAATAGACGCTGGTACGACCGATGGGAGCCCTGTCATAGGCGTCGAGAAGCACCTCACGCGCCTCATCGTACCGGCCTGCCTTGCCCAGTATAATGCCAACGTGAGTAAGGGTAGATGCACTCTTTACCCGCTTCCAATTAATCTCTTCTATTATCTCGGCTGCGTCCTTGTACTTACCTCTTCTCCCCAAATCCTTGATAGACTGCAGCTTCTCTCTGTATTCAGCCCTGTCCAATTGTCCGTTACCTCTTTATCCCTGTCTCTCTCTGTTACAGTTATCCCCTGTAATAGTTTATCAGGCATCCCTTAAGTATGATCTCACGCTCGTCGTCGGTGAGGGATCCCAGCCTAAGCCCGATCTCCTGCGCGCCGGACGCGTTGACCCTATATGCCTTAATCTTTTCTGACTTCGCCCTGACCTCATCGGCAATGCCGGGGATGAAGATGTAGTCGTCCTTCCCGAAGGGAAGGTTCTTCTCATCGTCATCGGTGAGGAAGGGAAGCATGCCCCAGTTTATGAGGTTGGAGCGGTACCTCTTGGTCGCGTACTCGCAGGCGATGTTGGCCCAGCCGCCCAGTACCTTCTGGCAGGAGGCAGCCTGCTCTCTGGCAGAACCGTCTCCGGGCTTAACCGCGAAGATGGTGGAGCCTACGCCCGTATTATCGAGGCTCGCGTCGGGGCAAACGCCCTGCACGGCCTTCATGACAGCCTCGAGCTCGGGAAGCGCCGCGATAACGTCACCGCCATTCTCTCTGGCGACTTCGCCCGCCTGAACCTCCTTGGCCTTTCCGACGTACTCGGGATCCTTACGCGAGAGCGTGAACTCCGCGAGGCCCAGGGGATTGGACCTGTAGGAGGAAGTCTCTCCGGAGGGAATCAGCTCATCCGTGGTGGTTACGGGATCGTGAATCTCACTAACCACCTTGACGAGGAGATTATCCGTAAGCGCCGGCATGGAGGGCCAATCCTTGATGTTGGGACCGAACTTGATCTCGACCGAAGGATCTGCCACGCCATGGCTGTCGAATACTCTGTTTGCATATATGGTGCTGTCGAAGAAGTACTTCGGCGCACTGTACTTAACGTCTACCTCGGTAGCGGGCGTGAGCCTGCCCTTGTTCGCTGCCGTAGCGGCGATGGACCTGGCGTCCATGAGTGCCACCGATGCAATCTGTCCGCTCTGGAGCTTCGAACCCTCTCTGTTGGGGAAGTTCCTGGTGGAGTGACGTATGGAAAGGTCTCCGTTCGAGGGGGTATCTCCCGCGCCGAAGCAGGGACCGCAGAATGCTGTCTTGAGGACGGCGCCCGTCTCCATGAGCTTGGCCGCCGTGCCGTTCTTGATAATCTCCATATATACGGGCATGGATGCGGGATATACGCTCATGGTGAACGCCCCGTTTCCTACCGACTTGCCCTCGAGGATGTCCGCTGCCGCGCAGATGTTCTCGAATCCGCCGCCGGCGCAGCCGGCAATGATGCCCTGCTCCACGTAGAGGCCACCGTCGCGAACCTTATCTCTCAGGGTGAAATTCACTCCCTCGCCCAGGCTCACCTTCGCGCGCTTCTCGCACTCGGCCAGAACGTCGTCGAGGTTTTTATTAACCTCGGCAATCTCGTAGGTGTTGCTGGGGTGGAAGGGCATGGCGATCATGGGACGGATGGTGGAAAGGTCGATCTTAACCGCGCCGTCGTAGTAAACCACGTCGCCGGGCTCGAGCGCCTTGAAGTCTCCGCCTCGTCCGTGAATCTCGTAGAATTCCTTAATCTTATCGTCAGTGCGCCAGATGGATGAAAGGCAGGTGGTCTCCGTGGTCATAACGTCCACGCCAATCCTGAAGTCCGCGCTGAGCGAGGAAACGCCCGGTCCTACGAACTCCATTACCTTATTGTTTACATAACCCTTATCGAACACGGCGCCAATGATGGCCAGCGCCACGTCCTGAGGACCCACGCCGGGGACAGGCTCTCCCTCGAGGTATACACATACTACGTCGGGGCGCTTGATGTCATAGGTCTTACCGAGGAGCTGCTTAACGAGCTCAGGTCCGCCCTCTCCCATGGCCATGGTTCCCAGGGCACCGTAGCGGGTGTGGGAATCCGAGCCTAAGATCATGCGGCCGCCGCCGGCCAGCATCTCGCGGGCGAACTGGTGGATGACGGCCTGATGAGGAGGCACATACACTCCGCCGTACTTCTGGGCGCAGGTAAGGCCAAACATGTGGTCATCCTCGTTTATAGTGCCGCCAACGGCGCAAAGACTGTTGTGGCAGTTCGTCAGAACGTAGGGAACCGGGAACTTCTCCAGGCCCGACGCCCTGGCCGTCTGAATGATACCTACAAATGTGATGTCGTGCGACGTGAGTACGTCGAACTTGATTCGAAGATTATCGGCGT
>JAILAS010000052.1 GCA_024681495.1 Eubacterium sp.
TACTCCGACATCATCCGCGAGGAGCTTAACGTCAAGGAGACCGAGTTCACCGACGACGTGGCCAAGTACACCAGCTACACCTTCAAGCCGCAGCTGCGCACCGTAGGACCCAAGTACGGCAAGCAGCTCGGAGCCATTAAGAAGGCGCTCAGCGAGATAGAGGACGGCAATGCCGCCATGAATCAGCTTCGTACCGAGGGAGTGCTCAGGCTTCCCGAGGCAGGCGAGGGCGTGGAGCTCGCGGAGGAGGATCTCCTCATCGACGTGGCTCAGACTGAGGGCTATCAGGCGGCTTCCGACGGCGACTTCGCGCTGGTTCTCTACACGGTGCTTTCCGATGAGCTCATCGAGGAGGGCTTCGTAAGGGAAATCGTCAGCAAGATTCAGACCATGCGTAAGGAGGCGGACTTCGAAGTAATGGACCGCATCGAGGTCGGCTACGAGGGCACGGATAAGGCCAACGGCGTATTCGAGCGCAATTCCGGCGAGATCGCCAACGAGGTTCTGGCCGACAGCATTGCCGCCGGGGTCGCATCCGACGGATACGTGAAGGACTGGAAGATCAACGGCGAGACCGTGAAGCTTTCCGTTAGGAAGAAATAGAGGATTAAATTAAATCCTACTTGCACAATAGGAGCTTTCATATTACAATAAGCATCACGCAACACTTATTTGTTTTATTAAAACAGGAGGTACACTATGACGACAGCAGTTGTTGATAAGGATACAAAGATTGGAGAGCTGCTCCAGATCGACGCTAACGTGGCACCCGTCCTCATGGACATCGGAATGCACTGCCTGGGCTGCCCCGCTTCCCAGATGGAGACCATCGAGGAGGCAGCTATGGTACACGGCATCGACGCAGACCTTCTCGTGGAGAAGATCAACGCGTTCATCAGCGCTGACCTGGCTAAGGCAGCAGGCAACTAATCCCAAATATCGGATTGAGGGCCGGTCGTATATACGAACACTTAAAAAGGATGGGTAATTACCCATCCTTTTTTTTCATATTAGGTTGAAACGGATTCTGTCGGTCGAGAGGACCGCTGGGTTGTGGCTACTCGCTCTTGCTGATGTAGCTGTTTATGAGGCTTCTTATATCCGTCGTCTCGAGGCCGGCCCGCCACCCGGATACGCCCGCGAGGGAGTACGAGGTGTAGAGGGTCAGGCGCGCGTCCATGGAGGTGGAGTCCTCCAGCCATAACATGTAGGTGGTCCCGTCCGATGTGTACTCCACGTAGTTCTGTCCGGTGGTGGAGTCATAGGCGGGCGTGAGACCGTTGTCGGAGAGGACTGACGACTGGGCGCTGATGCTCAGCACGCTGCTCGTCACCGAGACCTCGTCGGAGCCCTTGTCCAGGGACCAGAGCCTGGAGTAGAAAGGAAGGCCGAGCACAATCTTCGAGGACGATACGCCCTGCTTTAAGGTCTCGTCGATGAATTCGGCCACCCAGGGGATGGATGCGACCGATCCCTGCCCGGAGCCGTCGTAGTGTTCGTCGTACGCCATGAGAACCACGTAGTCGGCTACGTTCTGCAGCTCGGCGAGGTCCTCGTAGTCCTGGTTGTAAATCGGCTTGGTTATGTCAACCGAGAGGACAATCGAGTTGTTCCTGCAGAGGATGGACAGCTCGCGGATGAACTGGATGTAGGAGTCCGCCACGTCGTAGTCGAGGTTCTCGAAGTCGATGTTTATTCCGTCGAGCTTGTACTCGAGCGCGGCCGCGATAATCTGGCTCTCCAGGTGCTCGCGCAACGAGGTGGTGTTAAGCACCGTGGAGGAGTATGACGTGTCGGTAGCGATGTTTCCGAACAGCGCCCAGACCTCCACGCCCTGTGCGTGGGCGGAGTCTACATAGCTCTGGCTGGCCAGGGAAGTAATGTCGCCCGAATTGTTCTCCAGAGAGAACCAGGTGGGGGAGATGACATTCACCCCGGATTCGGACGAAAGAGTGGAAGATATATCCGAATTATCCGAATAGGAGATTATCTGATCCCAGACCATATTGATTTGGAAGGACCTGCTGATGGACGAGTACTCCTCCTCGGTGAACCCGCGGGAAACGGTCTCCGTGTAGGTCTCCTTTATGCGGCTGTTGGCGATGTATCCGATGTAGCCATCTTCGGTGCGCACCTTGGTCCAGCTGTCCATCTCCTCGAGAATCGTGAGGATGGCGCCCTTCTCGCAGGTGGTGAGGATCTCGCTCTTGATGCCGCCGAGCACCCGGATCTTAGCGCCGCGACGCGCCTGGGCGTAGTCGACCTCTCCGGTGACTGTGGTTATGACCACGCGGTTCGGGTCGGTGAAGTACTCGTATTCGAGGTCGGTGTAGAGCTTCACGTAGTCCAGCGCCACGTAAGCCGTGTCGGACACGTATCTGACGGTGGTGTATCCGGCCTCGGTCAGGGTGTTCCCGACGTAGTAGTCCGTGGATCCCACGCCCGTCTCGATGACGGATGAGGCCGTGGTATATAGCAGAATCTGCTCGTTGCTGTCCCAATAGAAGCGGTTGTTGAGCTGGTCGCGGACGGTCTCGATGTCGATGTAGACCTGTCCGTCGGAGTAGATGGCCTTCGCGCTCAGCACCTCTGTGTCGGTGACAATGGCCGCCTTCGTGTCTCCTGTAGCGTCGCCCGATTCGGTCAGCCCGAAATAGTCGTAGAGATTGGCCTGGTCGTTGGAAGGCAGGAACTTTTGGGCCAGGGTGAAGATTACGGCTGCGCCGATTACCACTATGGCGGCCAGAACGAACAGCTTTATCCGGCGGTTCCTGATCCGGCGTTGTTTATCAAGCCGCTCCCTGCGTGCGCGGCGTTTTATACGGCGCTCCTCCTCGGGGGAGGGGCCTTGGTTGAGCTCCGATTGATTCTCCATAAATACCTCCGAAACAGGCTTTTTGCCTGCCAATGTAGTTTAACACATACCATAAAAAGCCGCCACCTCTTTGGGGAGAGGCGGCAGCTGCCAAATCTGTCAGACACCGTTTGTTGTTAGCGGTGACATAAAGACCGAAAGGATTTTACAGTTCGTGATAAATATAATTTCCTTCGGTGTGGGAGGCGGCGGTCCGTCCGTCGTGTCTTAATGTTTACGGTTCTTCCGGCCGTTATCCCTGCGATCACACTGTAGTGTTCCAAAATCGCGGGCGGGCGCGCCATCCTCCTGAACGGGCCCTCCTTTCTCTCGTGCATACCGGTCACAGACCGTGGGTTTCACGGAAGATTGCCGCAAAGAAGTCACTGACGGCCCGGCTCCGCTGGAACGGGTCCGGCGAAAGAGGGAAGAGCGCCGCCGATGTACGATGGTGGCGGCAAAACCCTCCGGCCGCGGTGGGCGTGGTGCGATTCAGAACGCATATGCTTCGGGGTGTGCTTTTTCCTTTTCCGTTCTTTAAACCGAAGCCATGCAGGGCAATAAGCATCCTGCCCGTTTCCTCCTCGTCCCATCGCCCGGGGGAGCATACGCCCAAGACCATGTCCGCATCCGTGCACACGTCGAAAAAATCCCCATACGACGTGCCGATGTCGTACACTGCCGTCTCTCCTTCCGCCGGCTCGTAATCCCCCCGGTGGGTGGCCCTGAATCCCAGAAACTCACAGAGTTCATCTACCTTTCGGATTCCCTTCATATTCCCGAGCCCTGAGAAGGCGGTGGCGGACGGGGGCACGTAGACGGCCCTTCGCCCGGTCCCGTTCAGAAAAACAGTGAGACTTATGGCTATATGCGTCGCTCCCGCTCCCGGTCGTGACGATATTACTGCTATCTTCCTTAGATTTCGCGTGCCGATATTTACAGACTGCTTAAGCGAAAGCAACTGGTCCCCAAGGATTTTCGCGTTTCGCTGTCTTCTCCCGGGATTCCGGGAGAGGCCCCCGGCGAGTATTTTCGCCAGGCCGGCGGGAGCGTCTTTCGGGATTTTGACAGCGTCCGCGGGCAGAGCTGTCGCACCGGAGTGCAATAGATACCCCAGCAGGGCGCATATTCCGTAGACGTCCCATCTTTTGTCCGGCACAGATCCCGCTGCGGCTTCAGGAGGGGCGAATCCCGGCGTGAAGGCCAATCTCCCGATTGCCTTTTCGCCTTCGAAAAGCGCCGATCCGAGGTCTATCATCCGAAGACCTCCGCCGTGTATAAGAAAATGTTCCGGTTTAAAATCCAGGTATAAAATCGGTTTAGGATTTTGATCGTGGAGCAGCGATATCATCTGACACAGCTCTATTCCCACATCCACGCAGGTGGACGCGGTAATGCCGCACAATCGGTGATATTCGCCCAATGATATTCCATCTATGTATTCCTCTGCGAGATAGAAATACTCCTCGTCACGGAATGTCTGATAAAGCTCAGGAACATATGGGTTATAAAGGGAACGCAGTATCATCTCTTCGCGGCACAGTTGGTTAAAGAGGGGATGTGCCTTAGATACTCTCTTGATGATACATAACTGCTCAGAGGCGATATGCCTCGCGATAAACACGCAACTCATCTGCGAGCCCGAAAGCCTGCGGATGAGATGGTATCCGTTTAGAATTACATTTGATGCCGTATGGGTTTTCTCCTTCCCGTGTGTTACGGCACGCGAAATTCTTGCCGATATTATAGTTGAGCGGGTGGTCTTTTGCAAGACTTTTTTTCTTTACTTAGCAGAAACAAATGTTTATAATGGGTAAAAACCTTTTCTTTACGGAGAAAATATTTTTATCGAGGAGGTGCTTTCGATGAAAATAGAAAAGATAAATGACAATCAAATACGTTGTACACTGACTAAAGAAGATCTTATGGACAGGCAGCTCAAGCTCAGCGAGCTCGCCTACGGAACACAGAAGGCGAAGGATCTCTTCGCGGATATGATGAGGGAGGCGCAGTACCAGTTCGGATTCGACGCGCAGGAGACCCCGATTATGATCGAGGCCATTCCCCTGAGCAGCGAGTGCATCCTCCTGGTCATCACCAAGGTGGAGAATCCCGACGAGCTCGACGCCCGCTTCTCCAGGTTCTCCACGGTAGAGGAAGAGCCGGATTCGGAAATCGATAACAGCATTAACCAGAGCGCCAACGACATTCTCGACATGTTCGCCAAGCTCAGAAACGGCGAGGTTCCCGAGGAGGAGCCCGCAGATTTCGTTCCGCTCTCCAGGTCGCTGGCCGGAAAGGAGCCCAAGGTCAAGAAGCCCAAGGCCCCCGCCCGCGCGAAGGCGCCCGCAGCCGTTGTTACGGATATCACCAAGCTCTATTCGTTCGACACGCTCCTGGATGTGACCAGGGCGGCCGAGGTCGTTAAGGGCTTCTATAAGGGCGAAAACACCCTTTATCACAACAACGGGGACCACCGCTACTACCTGTTCATGAAGAAGAGCGACCACAGTCCCCAGGACTACAATAAGCTCTGCAACATCTTCTCCGAGTATGCCCACCAGGAGACCTGCACTCCCGCCATCGAGGCGTACTATAAGGAGCACGAGAAGCTCGTGATCGGCCGGAAGGCCCTTCAGGTTCTCACCGAGCTGTAGGACGGGGCCCGTTAGAAAAACGGCAGGAGCTGTGCCAGGTTGCACAGGTTCACGCAAAGATGAAAAAAGATACAAAACGCCACGGGGTAATGCGCCTCGTGGCGTTTATATATTGCCCCGCAGACGATCCCGAAGACCAGGGCGTAGGCGCACTGCACGGGATTCATGTGGAAGGCCGCGAAGACCACGGCCTGCAGGATGTTGGAGGGAAAGTATGGTATGCGCGCGATTCCGCAGAGCACGCGGGAGAAGAGCAGCTCCCTGAAGACGAGCTCCTCGGCCACGGGTGCGACGAAAAGTGAGACGATCCACGGCAAAGAGAGCGTCACCCTGTCGTAGCCGCCGGCGGCCAGGGTTTCCGTGTATGATGCGTAGACGTCGGGTGCCACCAGGCGCAGCCCCTGCAGGGCCGCCAATGTGGCCGCATAGAAGACTATCGCCCCCACCGCCAGCAGAATTATGTCAATCAAAGCCTTTTTCTTTTCCCTACTCATCGAAGTTCTCTCCGTCAATGTATTTCTCCAGGAATTCGAACCTGTTCCCCCAGGTGTCGTTTTCGCGCGCGTATTCGTATCCCGCGCCGGCGATTCGCTCCGTCCGCTCCGGGTCGGCGAGGGCGCGCCCGATAATATCCGGAATCTCGTCTATCCGGTTAAGGTCGAAGTTCATGACGTTTTCGCCCGGCTTAAGAGTCTCGAAGAGGTAGGGCGAAAAGTCCGTCAAAACGGCGGAGCGATTCAGCATTCCGCTGTATATTCTGTCGTGCGAGCCGTCCTTGAACCAGGGGAGGACGTTCAGCGTGATGCGGCTTTGCGCCATGTAGCCCAGGCACTCGGCGGTGTCCACCTGGCCGGTAATGGTCATGGCCTCGGGATGCCGGGTTGGCACCTGCGCCCAATCCTTGCCGACCAGCAGGATCGGAATCCCGGCGTCGGCGATGGCGGAGACGATCTTCGCCCTGAAGGTGCTGCGCACGTATAGGTCGATGAAGAGCATCCCGCGCATGGCGGAGAGCGCATCTCCGATGGAAATCCCCGGCAGCTCCCTAAGTATCTCGTCCTCGAAGGCCACGTCGAGCGGCGTTTGCGTCCGGGTGAGGAGCCTGTCTATAACGGTTTGGAAAAACTCCCTGTAGTCGGGTTCCGCGGCGTCGAGCTTCTCGTTGATATGGTCGAGGCTCACGTAATTGGCGGGGAAGACGAGGTCGTACTTCCTCCCGGCATACGGTACGGGCTCGTTTGTCTCCGGCGCGGCCGTTCCCGCCAGGGGCATGAATCCAACGTGTGCAAGGTGCGGGTAGAAGCGCCTTAGGAACGCCAGATGGGTGCGGTCCGTGACGAGGATCCTCATGTTGCGGGGCGCCCCGAAGAGCTGCTTGTAGTAGTACAGCGGATGGTCCACCAGAATGTTCACGCAGGGGATGCGCAGCTCGCGGAAAATCGAGGTGCGAGGTCCCACGGCGAGCATGGGCTCACCGCTTAGCCCTATGAAGTTAAAGGTGAGGAGCAATGTGGCGCCCGGGAGGTGGAATTCCTCGATGTCGCGCTGCGCCTTCGCCGCGAGTGCCGCGTCGCCTTCCTTAGAGGGCGGGATACTTACCCGGAGCACCTCGCCTCCCCTTTCTTCGAAGAGGGCGGCGATCTGCGACGAGAAAAATGTGAGAGTTTCTACCGCATCCTTGAACAGGATGATTCTTTTATACTTCATATCGAAAAGTTTATCATATTAACGTTGCAAATGGAAACAGGTTGTGTTTTGGGCTTTCAATGTTATAATAACTAGGAAGTTTTTTTAGAGAGGATATCTCTTGAATACACAGATTATAAAAATAACCGAAAATCACATGGAGAGCGAGATCGAAGAGGCGGCGGAGATCATTCGCGGCGGAGGCCTGGTGGCTTTTCCGACCGAGACTGTCTACGGGCTGGGGGGCAATGCGCTCAACCCCGGCGCTTCGGCCGACATTTACGCGGCGAAGGGACGCCCGTCCGATAACCCGCTCATCGTCCATGTTGCGGATTTCGAATCGGTGTATAAGATTACGAAGGAGGCGGGGGATACCGCCCGCATCCTGGCTGAGGCCTTTTGGCCCGGTCCTCTCACCATGATACTTCCCAAGTCAGACATTGTGCCCAAAGAGACCACGGGCGGGCTGGATACAGTGGCCATACGCATGCCCAATCACCCCGTGGCGCTTGAGCTTATCAGGCGCAGCGGCGGCTACATCGCCGCACCGAGCGCCAATGTTTCCGGCAGGCCCAGTCCCACCACGGCGCAGCACGTCGTGGAGGATATGGACGGAAGGATTCCCGCCATCATAGACGCGGGCCCTGTGGGGATAGGGATAGAATCCACCATCGTGGATCTGACCGGAGAAGAGGTACAAATATTGCGCCCGGGTTACATAACACCGGACGATTTAAGCCGTGTGCTGGGCAGGCGGGTCAGCATAGACCCCGCCCTTACACAGGTGGATAAGGACGTTGCTCCCAAGGCACCCGGGATGAAATATCGCCACTATGCGCCCCGGGCACAGATGATTCTGATCGAGGGAGACGCGCGTGAAGTCGCAGCCTATATAGGGGAAAAGGCCCTGGAAGCGGAATCCGGGGGAAAGAGGTGCGGCATACTCTGCGCGGACGACACCGCGGGTTCGTATCACGCCAGCTGCGTGTTGAGCCTGGGTGAGAGGGAGGACGAGGCGGCCATCGCCAGGCATCTTTTTGCCGCGCTGCGCAGCTTCGACGAACAAGGGGTAGATGTCATATATTCCGAGTGCTTTAACGGCGGCGGAATAGGTGAGGCCGTGATGAACCGCCTTCTGAAGGCTGCGGCACACCAGGTCATCAAATTATAAGGGAGAATTTATGAGTAAATATTCCAGAGTGCTGTTCGTCAGCGAGGCCGACACGGGTAAGGGGCCCATGGCGGCGGCAGCTTTCAGCCAATACATGGCGACCGAGGATGTCGAAGTCGATAGCCGCGGTATGGTCGTGTTGTTTCCGGAACCCATAAACGAGAAGGCCGAGGCCGTAATGGTCAGCAACGGTCTCTCACAGAAGGACCATCGAGCGAAGGCCATCACCGAGGATGACTTTCAGGAAGGCACGGCGGTCATTGCCCTGGAGAGGGATCAGTACGAGGCCCTTTTGGACAAGTTCTCGGACAGCGGCAGGGTGTTTCTTCTCGAGGAGCTCATCGGCGAGCCCGTCGACTACGGCGTGCTGAACGGCAAGGAGCTCTCGGACTACGGCCGTTGCTTCGAGAGAATCAGAGATCACATGAGGAAACTGGCAGAGTACATCAGGACCATTGACAAAGTGGAGGGCTGAAGGCCCGCTTATGGAGGTAAGATGAGTACGGAGAAGCGCAACGATTACATCACCTGGGACGAGTATTTTATGGCAGTGGCCAAGATCGCCGGCATGAGGTCGAAGGACCCGAATTCCCAGGTCGGCTCATGCATAGTGAGCGCCGACAACAAAATCCTTTCCATCGGCTACAACGGCTTCCCCAGGGGGTGTTCCGACGACACCTTCCCGTGGGCGCGCGAGGGCGAACCGCTGGAGAGCAAGTACTTCTACGTCGTTCACAGCGAGATGAACGCCATACTCAACTACACCGGGGAGAGCCTCGAGGGAGCCAGGCTCTACGTCTCGCTCTTCCCCTGTAACGAATGCACCAAGGCCATCATCCAGAGTGGAATATCCACCATCATATACGACAGCGATAAATACCACGACGAGCCGATGACCATCGCGTCCCGCAGGATGCTAGACGCGGCCGGAGTCAGGTACTACCGCTACAAGAACACCGGAAGGCAGATAAATATAGAGGTTTAGGCGAATAGCGATGAAAGAACTTCTGGAACTATACACAGTGTTCTTCCGCGTCGGAATCATGATGTTCGGCGGAGGATACGCCATGCTCCCGCTCCTTCGCAGGGAGATGGTGGAAAAGAAGGGATACGTGACGGAGGAGGAGATACTCGAATACTATGCCATCGGGCAGTGCACCCCCGGCATAATTGCCGTCAATACGGCCACCTTCATAGGCTATAAGCAAAAACGGACGGTCGGCGCCGTCGTGGCTCTTCTGGGACTGGTTACGCCGGCGGTCATAATCATCTGCATAGTGGCAGGCATATTGAAGAACTTTGCGGAAAATCCGATAGTGGAGCACGCGTTCGCGGGCATAAGGATCGCCGTCGTGGCGCTCATAGTAAAGGCGACCGTGGATTTCTTCCGAACCGGCGTTAAGGGCGCAGGGGCGTTCGTGCTCTTTTCGCTGACGTTTATCGCGTCGGCTTTCTTCGGGGTTTCGCCCGTCATAATTGTGCTCTGCTGCGGAGTTATAGGGGTGCTTTACGGCATCTACGGAACTAAAAAGGAGGCGGAATCATGAGAGTGCTGCTCCTTTTGTATTACGAGTTTTTCAAGACCGGGCTCTTCGCCGTGGGCGGGGGAATGGCCACGCTGCCGTTCCTTTACGAGCTTTCCGATAAATACGGGTGGTTCACCCGCGCCGAGCTCGCCGACATGGTGGCGGTTTCGGAGTCCACGCCCGGTCCCATAGGAATAAACATGGCTACATACGCCGGATGGAAGGCCTGCGGAATACCCGGCGGGATTGTCGCCACGCTGGGGATTATCACCCCTTCCGCCATCATCATCATACTCATCGCGAGGATGATGGCCAGGTTCAGGGAGTCGCGGATGGCCGATCACATAATGACCGGGGTTCGTCCCGCGGCCACGGGGCTTATCGCCTCGGCGGGTTACGGCCTGTTCATGGAGGTGTTCTGCACGGGCAGTCTCCTCACGGCGGGGATATTTGCGTTTGACCTTAAGGCGCTTGCGGTGTTTGCCGTCGCGCTGGCCGGAGTTTTTTTGCTGGATAAGATTCACCCAATTGCTTTCGTTGCGGCGGGAGCCGTGGCAGGAATATTGTTTTCTTTATAGAGAGGATTCCCATGAAGGATCAGGAAAAAATCGAAAAGGCACTAAAAGACATTCACCTTCTCTTCGCCAAGTCGGAGAGCATGCCCGATGACGCCAACATGGTTATCGTGGATAAGAAGGCCCTGTTCAGGAGCCTCGAGGAGATCAACCGCTGCATGTACTCCATGATGGACAGCTACGAGATCACCAAGGAGAGCAGGGAGCGCCAGGAGCGCAAGACGGTGGAGAAGTGCGACAAGACCATAGCCGAGAGCAAGCGCGTGGCTGAGGACATCTACGCCGCTGCCGTGATGTATACGGACGACACCATGAAGAAGCTCTACGACGAGATCCGCAAGACGCAGACCGAGGTGGTCCACATGACCGAGCTTCTGGCTGACGAGATCGACAGGAAGCTCCGCAAGGTGGTGGAGAACCGCGCCGAGCTCAGGGAGCAGCTATCTGAGACGAGTCAGAGGGACAAGTATCTGCGCCTCATTCGCCGCGAGAATGCCAAGAATAAAGAGGCGGAGGAAGAGGTTGCGGAAGACGAGGATCTCGGGAGGTCCAGGCCCTCGGAGTTTTTGGCATCTCAGGAGTTCGGATTCAGGGACGATCCGGTGCGCATAATGGCGCCGGCGCCCCAGATAAAGATCGATCCCGCATATGAGGTCGCCGAGGACAGGAGCGCTGCCGATGATGAGGGCGTGGTAAACGCATCGCCCAACATACAGGTGAACTATGACTCGGCCTACTTCAAGATGAAGCAGGCTGAGATGGGAGAGGAAGACTTCGAGGAGGGAGTCGTTGAGCCGGAGGAGGACTTCGTCGAAGGCGTAGTCGAGCCGGAAGATGACTTCGTCGAGGGAGTGGTGGAGCCGGAAGATGACTTCGTCGAGGGAGTGGTGGAGCCCGATAAGGAGGAGCCGCGTCCCGAGGAGAAGAAGGAGTCCAAGAAAAAGGGAAAGAAGTCCTCGAGAAGAAGGAAGACCGCGGTGGACGTCGCCAAGGAGGAGAAGGCCGCAGAGCCCGCATCTGACGGCGATGAGGGCAGCGACATTGACACCGCCCGCGAGGTGGCCGCCATCATGGGACTCAAGCACGCCAGCAAGGGCGAGCTCGAGTTTGAGGACGACTTTGAGATAACCGACCTGTCCGACAACGACGGACCGGAGGAGTTTCTGGTGTCCGGAAGGAACAACAGAAGGGGAAAGTGAGTAATGACCGCCTCGGCTAGCGCCCGGCGGGACGGTAATAGATGAAAAAGACTAAGAAGAAAAAGGCCCACAGAGGATTTTGGATTTTCATTAAAATACAGATTTTTCTCATGTTGCTCGTGGCGGCGGCGGTCGGCTATTACTACATAGGCGGCTACGCGGAGACCATTGCGGCGCTTCATGAGGACGCCCTCGAGAAGGTCTACGGAGAGGGCGAGGAGGTATTCAGGGACAATGAGACCTCCGTTGTCTATGACGCCGACGGTGAGGTGATTTCTACCCTGGTCGGCGAGCAGGACAAGTACTATCTCACATACGAAAACATCCCCTCTTACGTGTACTGTGCGTTCGTAAGCGTGGAGGATAAAAAGTTTTACAAGCACGGCGGGGTGGACCTGGAGGCCATCGTTCGCGCCGCATGGGCGGCCGTCCGGAACGGCGAGGTGACCCAGGGTGGCAGCACCATCACGCAGCAGCTCGCCAAGAATGTCTACCTGACATCGGAGAGAACGTGGGAGAGGAAGGTCGAGGAGATCTTCATTGCGCTCGAGCTCGAGCGCATCTATTCCAAGGAAAAAATCCTGGAGTTTTATGTAAACAACTGCTACTTTGCGAACGGCAACTACGGAATAGAGGCCGCCGCGCAGAGCTACTTCAATTGCAGCGTCAATTCACTGAGCCTGTCTCAGGTGGCGTTTCTTTGTGCTATCCCAAATAATCCCACCCTCTACGATCCGCTGACGAATTACGACAACACGATAAGCCGGCGGGACCGCGTTCTGGCCGCCATGGTCGAGGAGGGCTACATCTCCCAGACCGACTACGCCAAGGCCATAGCTGAGGAAATAGTGCTCGACATTCCGGAGACTGAGAAGAACGACTACGCAGAGACCTACACCTATTACTGCGCCATAAGGGCCCTCATGGAGAACGACGGTTTCGAGATAAGGACCGAGTTCAAGGACGAGGCCGACGAGGCGGCCTACACCGAGGAGTACGAGGAGCTGTACAACGAGTATCAGCTCAAGCTCTACAGCAAGGGATACCGAATCTACACCTCCCTGGATCTGGACGTGCAGAGTGACCTGCAGAAGTCGGTGAACCGGACCCTGAAGGGCTACACATCGAAGACCAAGGACGGCATTTATAAGCTCCAGGGCTCGGCCGTCACGATTGACAATATCACGGGCTATGTCATCGCCATTGTCGGCGGGCGCAAGCAGAATACCACAGGATACACGCTGAACCGGGCTTATCAGAGCTTCCGCCAGCCGGGCAGCTCCATTAAGCCGCTCATCGTGTACACGCCGGCCTTCGAGAACGGATACACGCCCAATTCCAAGGTGGTCGACGAGGAGATAGAGGACGGGCCCGAGAATTCGGACGGGACATATATGGGCAAGATATCCATCCGCACCGCGGTCTCGCTGTCGCGCAATACGGTGGCATGGAAGCTCTTCGAGGAGCTGACGCCCGAGGTGGGACTTTCCTACCTTAAGGAGATGAACTTCTCTCATATCGACAAGGAGGACTACAGGCTGACTTCGGCCCTCGGCGGATTCACGGACGGAGTGAGTGCGCTCGAGATGACGTCGGCCTACGCCACGCTCGCCAATGACGGCAAGTATCGCGAGCCCACCTGCATCCTGAAGATCTGCGACTCCCAGGGCGAGACCATCCTGGAGACTTCCATGGAGGAGCATCAGATTTACGAGACAAACGCCAGCCGGATGATGACCAGCGTCCTGCAGACCGTGCTCAAGAAGGGGACCGGAAAGGGCCTGGCACTCGAGGACATCGACTGCGCCGGAAAGACCGGAACCACCAACAATAACAAGGACGGCTGGTTCGTGGGATACAGCTATTACTTCACGACAGGAGTGTGGGTGGGTTACGACACGCCCAAGAAACTCCCGACCCTCTCCGGAGCCACTTATCCCGGTCAGATATGGAACACCTTCATGGAGAAGCTCCACGAGGGCTACGCCAACGTGAAGTTCAAGGACTACATATCGTACGAGGACGAGGAGGAAGAAGAGGAAGAGAAGGACATAACCATCTACTTCGACAACGACGACGAGGACGAGGATGAAACCTCGCAGGATACGGGGCAGTCGGGCGAGGAAGAAGAGGACGACAACGAGTCCGACGAGTCCGGGGACAACTGATAATCTTCGCCGCAAAGAGCGCCCTAAAATCCAACAGCGGTCTTTTCCATATCGTTTCGTTATGCTATAATGAATTGATATTTTTTGGAAAGACAGAGGATTGGATTGATGATAGAACTATTTGAAGGCGGAGCCTTTCTCGTAAACGGAAATCAGCTGTTTTCGGACGACGCTGACGGAGCCTGTCAGGCCGCTGCGGCAGCAGGAGTTGAGGCCATAGACAAGGCCGAGGCTGCGGAGCACACCATCGCCCGCGGCATCATGAAGAGTCACGACGTCTCCGATGACGCCGATAATCTTCGAATCAAGTTCGACGTGAGTACGTCGAACTTGATTCGAAGATTATCGGCGT
>JAILAS010000185.1 GCA_024681495.1 Eubacterium sp.
AGATGCCCCTGCGCGCCGACGACGAAGTCGTGGTGGGCATGATCTTCTACTATACAGACCACATCGATCTTAGCAACTACAAGGTCGAGTACTATAACTACGCCCCGTTCAACCAGGGCCCGTTCTTCTGGCTCATGTGCATCATGATTCTCTGCTGGTTCTTCTCGCTTGGAATATTCTTCGTGGCCAGACAGATTTATAAGAAGGCCGACAGGGAGTTCGAGCTCAGGAAGTCCGGAATCGCATGCATGGCCGAGCTCTACGACGTGGTCTACATCGTGGATTTGGTGCGCGATAAGCTCATTCCGGTCACGGTGGACGCGGAGGGAGACAAGCTGCGTCCCAAGGACGCCTCCGCTCAGGCTCAGTTCAGGCATCTTTTTGAGATAGATTCCGAAGACGAGTACAGGGATGCGATGAATGAGTTTGCCAATCTCGATACCATTCGGGAAAGGCTTAAGACCAGAAACAGCATCGCCACTGAGTACAGGGGCGGTAAGTTCGGGTGGGCCCGCGTGCAGTTCATCGTCATGGACCGTGAGGAGGGCAAGCCCGTCGAAAGACTGCTCTTCACATTCCAGGAGATCAACGAGGAAAAGCGCGAGCTCGACGAAATGATGAGCCAGATACAGGCGGCGAAGTCCGAGAGCAGCGCCAAGAGCGCGTTCCTGGCGAACATGTCCCATGAGATTCGTACGCCCATCAATACGGTCCTCGGACTCGACACGATGATACTGCGCGAGAGCAATGACAAGCAGATTATCCGCTACGCTCGCGACATAAAGACCGCCGGAAACATGTTGCTCGCCCTTATAAACAGCATCCTGGACTTCTCCAAGATGGAGGCGGGGAAGATGGAGCTGGTAAACGGCGAGTACTCGCTGAAGGGGATGGTGTCTGACATCCGCACGCTTATTGTCGGCAGGGCCGACGGCAAGAGCCTGTCCTTCGACATCGACGTGAGCCCGGAGCTGCCGGATAGGCTCTACGGCGACGAGGTGCGCCTGAAGCAGGTCATCATTAACCTTCTTACCAATGCCATAAAGTACACCGAGGAGGGCGGCATTCGCCTGGCCATCTTCGGTAAGCAGACGGACGAAAAGACGGTCCACCTGCTCGTTTCGGTCAAGGACACGGGAAGCGGTATATCCAGGGAGAATCAGGACAGGATGTTCGACAGGTACTCCCGCTTCGACGAGGAAAAGAACCACAAGGTCGAGGGCACGGGCATCGGGCTGAACTTAGTGGAGGGTCTTCTCGAGCTCATGGGTTCGGAGCTCAAGCTGGCCAGTGTCTACGGCTCGGGCAGTGATTTCTACTTCGAGCTCGACCAGAGGGTGGTGGCCCCCGCGCCCATCGGCAAGGTGGACTGGAATGAGGATGCCACCTCCGACGAGAGCTACAGGGTGACCTTCACGGCGCCGAACGCGAGAGTCCTCGTGGTGGACGACAATTCGATGAACCGCGTAGTGTTTAATAACCTCCTCAAGGAGACCCGCATCGGCATCGACGAGGCATCCGGTGGCGAGGAAGCGCTGGAGCTTACGGCCGACAATAAATACGATCTGATATTCATGGACCACATGATGCCCGGAATGGACGGCGTCGAGACGTTCAACAAAATCCGCGCCCAGGAGGGTGGCCTCAACAGGGAGACTCCGGTCATCGCGCTGACCGCGAATGCCCTGCAGGGAGCCAGGGAAGAGTACACCGGCTATGGGTTCGTGGATTTCCTCGCCAAGCCTATCGATTCCGTATCCCTCGAGGAGAAGATCTTTGACATTCTGCCGGAAGAGCTGATTGATAAGAAGCCGATAGAACATGCCCCGGCGTCTGTGGGCGATGATGTGGATGACGATGAACTTCCCATTGCCAACAGCATCGACCTGACGTACGGAATAGAGCACTCCGGAGGCAAGGAGAGCTTGGTTAACATAATGAAGCAGTTTGTGGCGGTGGGGCGCTCCGACGCCGAGGAGCTCTCCGGGTATGCCGACGTGCTCAGGGACAATCCTTCCGACGAGGCCACATTGTCGTCCTATAGGATCAAGGTGCATTCGATGAAGACCTCTGCGGGTCTGTGCGGTGCGCTTCAGGTCTCGGGCGGAGCTGCGCTCCTGGAGCTGGTGGCCCAAAGGGGCGACGGGAAGAGCCTGGCGGATATGACGCCGCACTTCCTCGAGACGTGGAACGAGCTGTGGCAGATTCTGCACGACCATTTCAGGGGCGACGAACCGGACGAAACGAACGGAGAAGTCATCGACGAGGAGGTGCTGCACAGCCTGCTTGGGCAGCTGGTTACCTCCATGAAGTCGTACGACGTGAAGAGCGCGGATGCGGTCATTTCACAGATAGATGCATATAGTTTACCTGCCGGGACGAAGGATTCGTTCGAGAAGCTTAAGACTGCAGTGGCGAATCTCGATGCCGAGGCGTGTGAGAACATTTGCAAGGAGATTATGGGATGATGAATCAAAGCTCGACCTTGATGTTTCTGGTGGAGGATAACTTCTCTTTCGTCACCGGGGCTATAAAGGAATTCCTGAAGGCGGACGGTGTGGAGGTCCTGAAACTGGGCGTTAACGATTACGTCGATCAGAAGGTGGATGAGATGCCCGGGCTCATTGTGACCGAGGCGGAGATCCTCCTCGAAAACCCGAAGGCCAGGGTCTACCTCTATGACTGCTGCATCGAGCAGGGATGTAAGATGGTTGTCATCGGCGAGGACGACAGGATGGAGCAGCTTATGCGCATAACATCGTCGTCGCTCGTGGCCGGCCGTTACCTGCGCCCCGTCAATGCGCGGGAGATTGCTTCCGACCTGAAGGAGATGCTCGCCGAGCTCAGCCGCAGGCAGCGGCGCAAGAAGATACTGATAGTAGACGATTCTCCCACGTTCCTGCGCACTGCGTCGGAGTGGCTGGAGAATAAGTACAACACGTGCGTGTGTCCCTCGGCGTTTGCGGCCATAGAGGCGATTCCGACGCAGAATCCGGATCTGATTCTCCTCGACTACGAGATGCCGGTGTGCAGCGGTGCGCAGTTTTTGCAGATGATGAACAGCGAAAGCAGGGACATTCCGGTGATCTTCCTTACGTCGAAGAGCGATTCGAAGACCGTTAAGGAGGTAATGGCGCTTCGCCCTAAGGGGTATCTGCTTAAGACGCAGCCCAAGGACGTAATTGTTGGATATATCGATGATTTTTTCGAGAAGGAAAAGGCGTAGCAGATGATTAGTGTTTTCTTTGCAATTCTCCTGGCTATTTCCGTCGGGGTATTGATATACATGGCCAGTAAGGACTACGAGACCATTGACATTCGTTTCTGGACCATAGTCGTCCTGGTTCCGATTGTCATACTCGGTTACTGGCTGAAGAGCACGGTGACGACCGCCGAGGCCGCGAAGTTCGCGTTCTCCTACATCTACCTGGACAGCACAGTCCTTTTGATGGTCGTCCTGTTCGCGATGCTCCACTTCATGGGCATCAGGGCGGCGCGCTGGGTGAAGGTGCTGGCCTATGGCTCGGCCTTTGTACACATGTTCCTGATTTGGGCATGCATGCACAACGACCTCTACTATAAGTCGATCGAGCTCATCGATACGGGGATGGGAATCGCTACTAAGATGGAGAGCGGCCCGCTTAAGATTTTCCACTGGATATACATCGTGCTGGCGGTAATTGTAATCGTGGCCATTGTAATCGCTGCCTGGGTGAAGAGAGGCACTTATTCGCGAAGGACGCTGTGGATGTATACGGTGCTAATGAGTGTCGGAATCCTTATCTATGTCGTCGAGACGCTCATTGACGTCGACTTCTCAAGCCTGCCTGCCCTGTATGTTCTGGCGGACCTCATGATTGCATTCAATTACGATCACGCCCACACCCATGACATAACGAGCGTCGTCTCCAAGCACAGGGACCAGCAGGATGTCAGGGGATTCGCGGCTTTTGACTTCTCGGGCCACTTCCTTAGCTGCAACGAGAAGATG
>JAILAS010000002.1 GCA_024681495.1 Eubacterium sp.
CACATTGCACTTCACCTCGAACGCCAGCTACCTGACACGCACGATTATCATTGTGCTCCTGTGCTGCGTAGTTATCATTGCGCTCCTGTACTGGTACCTGGGAACCGAGCACGGATCGGCGCTTCGCGCCACCGGAATCAATCCGAACATGGCTCGCGCGCAGGGCATAAACACCAACGCCATGAAGGTCATCGCATTGGCCTTAAGCAACGGGCTGGTGGCACTGGCCGGCGGAATGCTCTCACAGTACCAGGGCTTTTCGGACGTCAATATGGGGCGCGGTGCGATCGTCATCGGACTGGCGGCCGTTATCATCGGCGAGGTCATTGGCGACGCTATCTTCGGCAAGAAGATGAACTTCGTCATGCGGCTCTCGTTCGTGGTAGTCGGCGGTATCATCTACTACCTCGTTTACGTCTTCGTGCTCTGGCTTAAGTTCCCCGCCAACGACATGAAGCTGCTCACCGCCATCGTCGTGGCCATCTTCCTCGCGGTTCCCTATCTGCGAGGAAAGAGGAAGAGCTCCTTCAGCAAACTCGCGAGGGAAAACGCTAAGAAGGATTACGGAAAGGAGAACGAATAATGCTGGAAGTAATTGATGTAAAAAAGACATTTAACCCCGGCACCGTCAACGAGAAGCAGGCCCTCAAGGGCATAAGCTTCAAGTTAAACGACGGCGACTTCTGCACCGTAATCGGAGGCAACGGAGCCGGAAAGTCCACCATAATGAACGCCATTGCCGGCGTATGGCCCGTGGACGAGGGAATGATCAAGATCGACGGAGAAGACGTCTCAGGTCTGTGCGAATACAAGCGCGCATCCTTCCTGGGACGCGTATTCCAGGATCCCATGACGGGAACCGCGGCGGACATGCAGATTGAGGAGAACCTGGCGCTCGCCGCCAGGCGCGGAAAAGCCAGAACCCTCGGCTGGGGCGTGAAAGCCGCCGAGCGCGAGAAGTACCGCGAGATGTTAAAGACTCTGGACCTCGGGCTCGAGGACCGGCTCACCGCTAAGGTGGGACTCCTCTCCGGAGGACAGCGTCAGGCTCTCACTCTACTTATGGCGACGCTCAAGAAGCCCAAGCTCCTCCTTCTGGACGAGCACACCGCGGCTCTGGATCCCAAGACCGCAGCCAAGGTGCTCGCGGCCACCGACCGCATCGTCGAGGAGAATCACCTGACGACAATGATGGTCACCCACAACATGCGCGACGCAATCGCGCACGGAAACCGCCTCATCATGATGAACGAGGGGCAGATCGTGGTGGATGTTTCGGGCGATGAGAAGAAAAGTCGCACCGTCGAGGACCTCCTCCACAAATTCGAGCTGGCCGCGGGCGAGGACGCAGTCTCCGACCGCATGGTGCTCTCATAATCCAATACGACTACTAGTATTTAAAGTATTAAACCGCATCCGATATCGGGTGCGGTTTTTTTATGGACTGTATGTAAGATGGACCGGGACCGGCTGGTTTACATAAATCCAGCATACGAACCCGCACTGTTTGGCACTCCCCTACAGCAGCTCCGCGAATAACCTCAGAAACAGCTGTCCGAGACGAAGGCCCGGGTTTCGGTCGCCGCCGTATTTGAAAGTGACTTCGCGGCTCTGAGCGAGCAGAGACTCGATATCCTCCCTGATCCGGACCGCTATGTCAGCATCGTAGATCCAGCAGGCATTCTCGAAGTGATGGTAGAGGCTGCGGTAGTCGAGGTTTATGGTGCCGCAGACCGACATACGGTCGTCCACCACGCACAGCTTGCAGTGGCAAAAGCCGGGCGTCCACTCGAAGATCCGAACGCCGTTGATTACCAGCGGGTGGTAGAAGGACCTGGTCACGCCGTAGACGATCTTCTTATCGGGGATGCCGGGCGTCAGTATGCGCACATCCACGCCGCGCTTGGCCGCCAGGGAGATGGCGTGCGTCATCTCGTCGGTAAGAATGAGGTATGGAGACACGAAGTAGCAGTACCTCTCGGCCTTCTCAATCATGCTTATGTAGACGTTCTCACCCACGCGCTCCCTGTCCATCGGGCTGTCGCCGTAGGGCTGTATGAACGTATCCCCCTTACTCTCGTAGGGATGGTCGGGCAGGTACTTCTCGAGGTCTGTATCAAAAGAATACTTCTTTCGGGGCTTGGCGGCGTTCCACATCTCCAGGAAGGTCACGGTCAGGGATTTGACCGCATCGCCCTGAAGGCGTATGCCGCAGTCGCGCCACTCTCCGTACGGATGGGTGATTCCGAAGTATTTATCCGCCAGGTTGTAGCTGCCGGTATATCCGATCCGGCCGTCAATAACGGTGAGCTTCCGGTGATCGCGGTTGTTCAGGAACATGTTCAGACCGGGAGCCAGCGGATTGAAGGCCCTGCACTGGATTCCCAGCTCCTCCATCCTGCCGACGAAGTCCATCGTTATGAAGCTTATGCTTCCCATGTCGTCGTAGAAGACGCGGACCTCCACGCCCTCGTTGACCTTCTTAACCAGGACTTTTTCTATGGCCGCCCAGGATATTTTATCCTCTATGGCGTGATACTCCATAAAGATGAAGTCGCGGGCGTTCTCGAAATCCTCGAGCTGTCGTTCCAGGGAGCGGTTGGCGCTGTCAAAGTACTCGACGTCGGTATTGTTCCAAAGCGGATAGCCCGAGCTCCTGCGGATGTACTCGGAGATTCCGACTGCCTGCGAGTCCATATTGCGAAGCGATGCGACCACGGCCTCGTCGCCCTTGCGGGTGAGCACCGGAATGAGCCTCTCGTCTATCTCCCTGTACCTCTTCTTCATCTTTCGGGTACCGCCGTTGAGACCGATCAGAAGATAGACTATCAGCCCGACGAAGGGTATGGCCAGCATGAGTATAATCCAAGGCATCTTCATCGAAGACGTCTTATTTTGGGCATAGATAATAAGGGATAATACGATAGAAGTTATCCACGAAATGAGTATTACAATCGCTATATGATCGAGGGAAAGGCCGGTCAGTATCAGCACAACCACCACTACTGACAGCATAAACGAGATGGCCGTAAACGCCATCCTCTTCAGGCCGTTTTTAGTCTTCGCCCTGCCCTCGTATGTGATTTGGTTTTCCATAATTGCCGTCCTTATTGTTTAAATTTACATAATCTCCCCATTGGAGAGCCATATCAGTTACTAATTATAACATATTATTAATACTAAATATTACAATGTGGTCTGTAATTGTCCCCCTAATTGTAGTAAAATTATCGTAAGGTATTTATTTACTGAGGGGAGTCTTATGAGCAACAAAACGTTACAACGAACGTCATATATAATTATTGCAGTCCTTCTCCTGGCCATGTTGTGCCAGGGGGCGTATTTCTTATATACATCTTACGAAAAATCCATCAATCACGAGGCGATACTCGAACTTATAAACGATGAAATAACCTATGAGGAAGACACCCTGGACGATCAGCTTGCGGTAATCGATTCCTGGCTGTCCAAAAGAAATTTATACAACGAAGATTACGGAAGGCTTTACGAGAGAAAAAGCCTCATCTACAAGCACAGGGAGGATGATACAAACTACGCCAGATGCCTGGGCTATGCTCTCTACTACCTCAAAAATTCCGATGACACAGCCTACACGGCGAACCTGTTTCTGGACCTGTCCATGTTCTACATAACCAATAACAACTACGACTGTGCCAAAGAAGCTCTTGAGGACGTTTACGCATTGACGTCCTTTGAGGACATAGAAGATCTCCAG
Organism: Eubacterium sp.; assembly: GCA_024681495.1. Classification (GTDB taxonomy): domain Bacteria; phylum Bacillota; class Clostridia; order Lachnospirales; family Lachnospiraceae; genus RUG14243. The sequence continues at coordinate 3,737 of JAILAS010000002.1, forward strand.
GTCAAAAGCTACGCGTACAGACTGAGGGCTATAATCGAAATTCATGACGAAGACTACGAAGCCGCCGAGGAAGACCTTAAGACCGCCAAAGAGGTTATCAATCAGTCCGACACCGGCATATACGAAGACGCATACAGGGCCATGATTGCCGCCAATATGGCCAAATTGTACTTCTTTGAAGGAAGGTACGACGAGGCTCAGGTGATACTCGACGAATACGAAGACAGCGAACTCTTCGAGCAGACTGTATATGCCTCGGTTCTGGCGCGTGACTTCATACTTCCTTATTATGAAGCCGCCTCGTACATGGCCATGGTAACCGATGTCAATATCGACGTCCCCCTGGACAAGTACATCGAATACTGCGAAAAGTATGATTACATAATATGCGAGCTCAACACTTTACTGTATTTAAACAATAACTATCCGCCCAAAACAAATGAGCAGATGGCAGATTTCTATGCCCTTCTGAGCGCCGCATACGAAAGGGCATCCGACGCAGAAACTCTCACATATACGGAGCTTATCGACGGAGAGATTTCCGACTCCATGACAGCTGCCGCTACCGCTGTCTCCACAGCCAAACAGCAGTCACGTAGCCTCCAGTTTTTTGCATTCGTTCTTTCAATAGTGCTGATTGTAATAGGATCCGGCATCGTAATGATTAAATCCATGTCAAGGGATTCTCTGACAGGCATATCGAACAGGGGATACTTCAACAAAGCACTGCTCAAGCTCAAAACCGGAAAAACGCCCTACGGAATCATCATGATTGATATTGACGACTTCAAGAAGGTAAACGACACCTACGGACACGGCACGGGCGACGAAGTGCTCATGAAATTCGGCGAAATTTTCAACGATTTCAATAACACCAACATAACTCCGTATCGTTACGGGGGAGAGGAATTCGTCATAATCGTTAAAAACAACCCTCTCTCCTCCATAGAAGCAATAAGCGAAAACATCCGCATTATCATCGAAAACACCCATTGGAATTTCGGAACGGTGACAGTAAGCATAGGAATAGCCACCTCCGACGAAGGATTCGATTCGGTTTTAGAGCGAGCTGATAAGAACCTCTATGCCTCCAAATCCGAAGGCAAAAACCGCACGACCTTTAACTAAGTAAAAGTCTCTCATCTGAATTTCGAATATTCAAATATTCCCAGAAATCGAGTAGGAGAAATTTCTCATAAGTGAGAAATTCCTCCTACTCGATATCACGCCAAAGGCGTCGGCAAAAACGACAATCGGATGTTGATTTTGCCGAAACATGGATTATAATAAAGAAAAAGGATGAAATGGGAGGTTCGCGATGTATTACCACAGACAACTGGA
>JAILAS010000030.1 GCA_024681495.1 Eubacterium sp.
GCGGCATCTACCGCACTCATAGCCTCATCTACCTCGCCAACGAAACCGGGCTAACCGGGAGTGTCCAATACGTTGATCTTTACACCTTCCCACTCGATGGGAACCAACGATGTAGCGATGGAGAATTTACGCTTAACTTCTTCTTTGTCGTAATCGCTTATGGTATTGCCATCAGCAACCGTCCCCATTCGGTTGGTGATTTTAGCCAGATAAGCCATGGCCTCCACAAGCGTCGTCTTCCCGCAACTACCGTGCCCCAACACGGCTACGTTACGGATCTTGTCCGTGGTGTAAACATTCATACAGCTGTACCCTCCTAATGAATTATTATTGTGTGAAAAGTTTTACAATAGGCTCTCACAATGATTATTTTACTAAATTCTAAATGGGAGCACAAGGAAAAACTGTAACATTATAACAATAAATTTGCACAATCCACGCATCACCAAAATTACAGGCTAATTGACTTTGCAAACTTTTACACTTTAAAGCGACAACGCATTGACTTTTAACGCCCGAAAAGTTAAGATAGAACATATCGTTTAATAGAAAGGCATTTATGATGAATACTGGAAAAATCGCAGTGGCGGGCCTCGGTCTCATCGGAGGCTCACTGGTTAAAACTATAAAAAGAAAGCATCCCGACACCGTTATCTACGGCATCGGGCGCGAGGACGGATCGGCGGGCGAAGCCCTTCGCGACGGCACGGCGGACGAGATATTTCCCGAGCTTACTCCGGAGATACTCGACTGCGACATCTTGTTTTTGTGCGCGCCGATACCGGTTAACATAAAATTTATCGAGCGTCTATCCCAGATGAGGAAGGATGCGGGCGAACGCTCTCACTTCCCCATCATTACGGACGTATCCAGCATTAAGAAGCAGATTCACAGCGCGGTCGACGAGTACGGACTCTCCGACACCTTCATTGGCGGCCATCCCATGGCAGGCACCGAAAAGACCGGGTACAGGAACTCTCAGGACCACCTGCTCGAGAACGTGTACTACATTGTTACCCCGACGGACGATACGGACGATACAGTCCTTTCGGAATTTACCGAATACCTGAAGGGGCTCGACGTCATTCCCGTCACGTTAAGCGTCTCGGACCACGACTTTGCCACCGCATGCGTCAGCCATGTACCGCACATTATTTCCGCGGGCCTGGTGAACCTCGTTCGAAATAATGACACCCCCGACCACGTGCTGAAGGCTATAGCCGCCGGCGGCTTTAAGGACATAACGCGTATATCGTCTTCGTCCTCGGCCATGTGGACGGCGGTTTCAGAGGGAAACAGCGAAAAAATCCTTCCGGTTCTCGACGAATATATCGAGAGCCTCAAACAGATCAAGAGAGAAATAGAGGCCTCGGATACGGGCGCCCTCTCGAACTACTTCGAGAACGCCAAGGAATACAGGGACTCCATAGAGACTCGCCACGGCGGAGTAATCCCATCTTCCTTCGGTCTTTTCTGCGACGTCGTTGACGAGGAGGGAGAGATTGCCACCATCGCAACCAGGCTGGCCACTCACCACATCAGCATCAAGAACATCGGAATCGTGCATAACCGCGAGTTCGAAAACGGCGCGCTCAGCATCGAGTTCTACGATCAGAAGGCGCTGGACGAGGCCACGGAGCTTCTGAAGAAATTCCGATACACCGTTTACGAGAGAAACTGAGCGCATTCGCTGGATTGCGCTCCGATACTGATACACAGAGCACAAAAAAGGACTACAGATGATTATAAAACCCGTAAAAAGAGTGGGCGGCGAGATTACCCCGCCGGCCGACAAATCCATATCACACAGGGCGGTCATGTTCGGAGCCATTGCGGATGGCACGACGCACATCGAGAACTGCCTCCTTTCCGCCGACTGCCTTTCGACGATAGGCTGTTTCAGGCAGCTTGGCATCGACATTGCCGTCAATCCGGATGACTGTACGGTCGCGGTGCACGGCAAGGGCATCGACGGCCTGAGCGCGGCCTCGGAGACCCTCGACGTCGGCAATTCCGGCACCACGACCAGGCTCATCAGCGGCATACTGAGCGGACAGGGCTTCTCTTCCACGCTAAGCGGAGATGCATCGCTTAACTCGCGGCCGATGAAGAGGATAATGACCCCCCTCACGCAGATGGGAGCCAAAATCGAGAGCGTTAACGACAACGGATGCGCTCCCCTGAAAATAGAGCCGTCCGAATTAAAGGGAATCGCCTACGACTCTCCCATCGCATCTGCCCAGGTCAAGTCATGCGTGCTTCTGGCCGGTCTCTATGCCGACGGGGAAACCACTGTTACGGAGCCTTCCGTATCCAGGGATCACACCGAGAGGATGCTCAAGGCTTTTGGCGCGGACATTGAACACGAAGGTATTAAGACTGTATTGAGGCCCGGAAAGAGGCTCTTCGCCCGTGACATAACAGTTCCTGCGGACATCTCGTCTGCAGCGTACTTTATCGCAGCAGCACTTACGGTTCGCGGTTCGGAGCTTACGATAAAAAACGTATCCGTCAACGAGACGCGCGCCGGGATTCTCTCCGTCTGCGAGAAAATGGGCGCCGTTATAAAAAGAGAGAACGAAAGAGAAATCTCCGGCGAGCCGGTATGCGACCTTATCGTTAAGGCCTCGAAGCTTTGCGGCACCGTGATCGAGGGTGACATAATACCTGCCCTTATAGACGAAATCCCCATAATCTGCGTCATGGCCGCCACCGCAGAGGGTCAGACCGTCATTAGGGACGCGGCCGACCTCAAGAACAAGGAATCCGACAGAATTAAGACCACCTGCGAATTCCTGAGCGCCATGGGTGCGCAGATAACCTCCACCGGGGATGGCATGATAATTACCGGTGTACCTTCCTTAAACGGAGCGAAGGTAAAGAGCTACGACGATCACAGGATTGCGATGAGCGCGGCCGTGGCTGCACTTAACGCGTCCGGACCAACCGAGATAGAAAACGGTGAATGCGTCAAAATCTCCTACCCCGCCTTTTACGAGGACCTGGGCGGGGTTTGCGTCGACTAGATGTATGAAGAACGGGCCTGCGGAATATCGTGACTGTGTACGATTCCGCAGGTGAAATAATATAAAGACATAAAAAGAGCCGCGGCACAAGCCGCGGCATCTTAATGTCTAAAACTCATTAAATATCTGGTAGATTTCAATCTTAAGAGCATCCGTCTCAGTCATTCCGATGAAAGTACATCCGTAACGATAGGGATCCGAGCCGTCTCTGCGAACGATTTCGATTACGGCATTAATGATCTCCTTGGTCCAAATCTGAAGGCGAACATCGTAGAAGCTGCCCACTTCGAGCTTTTCCTTAGACGTAAAGCCCATGCCTGATTTGGAAATATCGGCAACGTTTACATTGGCATATTTCAATGTAGTGATGCCGTCATCGTCGAGACGCTCAATTTCAACTGACACATTGAGATCTAGTCTCTTATGTCGTCTTCTCTCTTCAGCCATTATTAAACCCCCTGTTAAAACATACTAATCTAAGTGCTAAACTCACTAGAATATTTTATCTGATTTAATTGGATGTTGCAACTAAAAATCTTTTGATTAGTAGTCCTGCTTAACATCCTTCATGCTGAAGGAGAATCTTCCCATTCTGTCCTTGCCAAGGCAAACCACCTTGACCTTATCGCCGAGCGTGAGAACGTCCTCAACACGGTTGATTCTGTTCTTGGCGATCTTGGAGATGTGAATCATGCCCTCTTTGCCGGGAGCAAACTCAACGAACGCGCCGAAGTCCTTAATGGATACAACGGTTCCCTCGAGCTGCTGACCCTCCTCGAAGTCGTTGACGATGATGTCGATGAGACGAAGGGCCTCCTCGATGCCGGCGATATCTGCGCCGCTGACGGATACGAAGCCGTCCTCGTTGATATCGACCTTAACCTCGCAGCGATCCTGGATGGCGTTGATGGTCTTACCTCTCTGGCCAACCACCTCTCCGATCTTCTGGGGATCGATGGTGATGTTCTTAATCTTGGGTGCATACTGACCAACGGTAGGTCTGGGTGCATCGATGCAGGGAAGTATGCATGTATCAAGGATGAAGTCCCTTGCCTCGTGAGTGCGCCTGATGGCCTCCTCAACGATGGGACGTGTAAGTCCGTGAATCTTGATATCCATCTGGATGGCAGTGATGCCGTCCTTGGTACCGGCCACCTTGAAGTCCATGTCTCCGAAGAAGTCCTCGAGGCCCTGGATGTCGGTGAGTACCAGATAGTCGTCATCAGTATCTCCGGTAACGAGACCGCAGGAAATACCTGCAACGGGCTTGCTGATGGGCACGCCTGCAGCCATGAGGGACATGGTGGACGCGCAGACAGAAGCCTGAGATGTGGAGCCGTTGGACTCGAAGGTCTCGGAAACCAGCCTCATAGCGTAGGGGAAGTCCTCAGCTGAGGGAAGCACGGGAAGAAGCGCTCTCTCTGCGAGTGCACCGTGACCAATCTCACGACGTCCCGGTCCTCTGGAAGGCTTCGTCTCTCCTACCGAATACGAGGGGAAGTTATACTGATGTATGTAGCGCTTGGACGTGATGTTGGGGTCAAGTCCGTCGATGCGCTGCGAATCAGAGAGCGGGCACAGAGTCGTGATGGTACAAATCTGCGTCTGACCTCTGGTGAACATTGCGGAACCGTGTACTCTGGGGATGAGGTCAACCTCAGCCGCCAGAGGCCTGATCTGGTCAATGGCTCTGCCGTCCGGACGCTTCTGATCCTTGAGAATCATCTTGCGAACGGTCTTCTTCTGATACTGATAGATGGCTTCGCCACAGGCTGCGAGGTACTCCTCATTGTCGGCGAATGCCTCCTCAACGCGCTCGGTCACCTTGCGGATATTCTCGTCGCGTGTCTGCTTATCGTCAGTAAATACGGCCTCCTCCATCTCAGCGGGAGGAACGACCTCAGCGAGCTTCTCCATGATGCCCTCGGGAAGCGTAGCGTGCTCGTAGTCATGCTTGGGCTTACCTACCTCGGATACAATCTGGTTGAAGAAGTCGATAATCTTAAGGTTAACGTCGTGTGCCTGATAGATGGCGTCGATCATGACGTCGTCTGCAATCTCCTCGGCACCGGCCTCGATCATGATAACCTTCTCAGCGGTGGAAGCGACGGTAAGACGAAGCTGACCGTTGTCCCAGTCTGCCTGAGAGGGATTGAAGATGAGCTTTCCATCAATCATTCCCACCTGAGTCATGGCGCAGGGGCCATCGAAGGGAATATCGGAAATGCAGGTGGCCAGGGCGCTTCCGAGCATGGCGACCAGCTCGGGGCGGCACTCGGGATCAACCGCAAGAACCAGGTTGTTAAGGGTTACATCGTTTCTGTAATCCTTGGGGAAAAGGGGGCGCATAGGCCTGTCGATTACACGGTCCGTAAGAACTGCATTAGTGGAAGCCTTGCCCTCTCTCTTGTTGAATCCGCCGGGCATCTTTCCTACGGAGTACATTCTCTCCTCGAAATCCACCGAAAGCGGGAAAAAGTCAATGCCATCACGCGGCTTGTCAGATGCCGTAGCGGTACACAGCAGCGTGGTCTCACCGTAACGAATAAGGACTGCACCGTTTGCCTGAGCTGCAACTCTGTTAATATCCACGGACAGAGTCTTACCGGCCAGCTCGATTGAATATGTTTTGTACATGAAAACTCCTTTCATTACAAATAGAGCGGAGATACCCGCTCTATTTTATAATCCCCTACGGGAAACATTATTTTCTTAATCCCAGACGCTCGATGAGAGTTCTGTAACGCTCGATATCCTTGTTCTTAAGATAAGCAAGGAGACGACGCCTCTTACCTACCATCTTCAGAAGTCCTCTTCTGGAGTGGTGATCCTTCGGGTTGGCTCTAAGATGCTCGGTAAGGTCCTTGATGTGGGCCGTAAGGAGAGCCACCTGTACCTCGGCAGAACCGGTGTCAGATGCGTTTGAGCCGTACTCGGCGATGATGGTTTCTTTCATTTCTTTGGTAATCATTTTGTTTCCTCCATATGATTAATTCGCCTCATACCGGGGAAGGGGCTGGAGTATCCGCCTCCCAAGCATGGGTAGTTTCAGCTGAAAAAACTCAGCGTGAAGTATTATAACACAATAACTTCACGCTGACAATTATTTTCAACAATATATTTCGTACCGGGGCGCAATTCGGCCGAACCCGGGTTTACAGCAGAGATCTCACGCAGATAGGCGACCTGTAGAACGCATTGGAGATCTTGATTCCGTCCCTGTGATTGGACGCGTGTACAATCTGTCCATTGCCGATGTAGATGGCCACGTGGCTAATCGAGCTGCCCGATCCGTAGAAGAACAGGTCTCCGGGCTGCGCCTCAGACGAGCTGATGGAAGAACCGTATCCTGCCTGTGAGCTCGAGGAATGGGGAAGTCCGATTCCGTAGTGAGCATACACCGAGAGAACGAATCCGGAGCAGTCGCATCCGTTGGTGAGGCTCGTGCCTCCCCAGACATAGGGATTACCGACGAACTGAAGCGCGTAGTTAACGAGCGCCACCCTTACGTCAGATACGCCCTCTCCGTACTTAACCTCTGTCATGGTAAGCGCGGTGGGAAGCTCCTCGGATATGGAAACATATTCGGCGGCTACATAGACCTTATCGTTATCTACCTCGACCTTGATCCAGTCTCCGCAGTCCTTGAGAACAGTAAGCTCCTCTCCGTCTCCGAGCAGGTAATATACCTTGGAGTCGGTGGATGCCTCCTCCCTGGCGTAGAGAGTGGTAGTCTCAACGGTAGCGTAGGTGGTGACGTTCTCCTCGGCGGCTGCAAGCGCCTCGTCGCCCGTCAATATATAGTCGGAGCTGACATATCCCTCAACTTTACCGGAGGTAATCTTATACCATCCGTCCTTCTCGCTTATAATCTCACAGGCGTCTCCGTCGCTCATCTTACCGACAGTATCGGAATCCGATGAGGCCTTTTCCCTTACATTCAAAGAACCCGAAACAGAGGCAATGCCCAAATTGTCATAGCCGCATAAATCGGCGACCGTCTGGGGCTCAGAGGACTCTTCGGAAGAATCCTGCGCGTTTGTATTAGCTGCTAAAGATATGGAATCCTGAATGGCGGCCGTAACTCCGGCCGAAGAACAATCGGAAACGTCGACAAAATCAGAAAGCGTAGCGCTCACTCCGGCGGTAGCCGTATCTGCCGATGCCACAGTGGTATTTACGAAACAACCGGCTGCAAACATACTCACCGTCATGCCAAGAAGCGCAGAAATTTTCTTAATTTTCATCGTGTTCCTCCATAAGAAAATTCAAATGTTAAAAAAATGTTACAAAACCAATTGAACTTTATCAAAAAACGATAATTATGTCAAGTTAATTCTGCCCACAAGTCCCGTAACGATGCAAAAAACCCCTCAGAAAAATATCTGAGGGGTGATGTAACAATTAGATTTTAAGTTCGTATGCGCTCATAACCCTGTTAACGCTCTCGCGGTCAACCGCCAGCTGGGCCTTCAGCTCGTCCAGTGATCCGAACTTCTTCTCGGGGCGAATAAACGAGAAGAGTCTCACGCGGACAGTCTCTCCGTAGATGTCCTCGTCGAAGTCGAATATGTTCGTCTCGACGCCGAGAGCATTTTCGCCCTCGATGGTGGGCTTCACGCCGATATTGGTCATGCCGGCATAAATCCTGTCTCTTACCACCACCGCCGAAGCGTATACCCCCTTGGGCGGGAGCGCCTTCTCCACCGGAGGCACCTGGTTTATGGTCGGGAAACCGATGGTGTGTCCGAGGTGATTGCCGCTGGTGACCTCTTCCATTATGAAGAAGGGATAGCCCAAAAGCAGGTTCGCCTTCTCGATATTTCCGACCTCGATCTCCTCGCGGATAAAAGTGGAACTGATGTCGCGGCCCTCGTACTGCTTCTTCTGAACAACCACCACGTCGTATCCGAGCTCGTCGGACATCTGCTCGAGGAGCTTGTAGTCCCCGGACCGGTTATGTCCGAAACGGCAGTCTGTTCCGACGACAAAAGCCTTTACGTTAAGGTTTTCGACAGTCTTTCTTACGAAGTCCTCCGCCTCCATCATTCTAACCTCGTCCGTGAACGGGCACTCTATGAAGTAATCGATTCCAACGTTGGTAAAGCAGAGCTCCTTCTCCGGCAATGTGGTTATCTGAAGGGAGCTCTTTCCCGAAACCTTGTCCGAAGGCGGCATATCGAATGTGAAGATCACGGACTTGAGTCCCTTCTCCTTCTTCTTGGCATCGACATACTCCAGAAGCTTTTTATGGCCCATGTGCAGGCCGTCGAACTTGCCGATGGTTAGGACTGTGGGCTCTGTAAGTTTAACGTTTGTATCATTCCTGATAAAATCCATCAGATTATAATTCCTTAAAGATTTTCTGCGGGCGAAGCGCGTCGATTCTTTCGTCATAGGCATATATGCCGTAGAAATCCCCCGAGGGATCGTAGACGCGTACAACATCGCCATTATTCAAGTCTGTTTCTTCAAAAATATCTTCGGGCGACAGGGGATTTCCGTTCGAGGCGCGCTTTTCGGCGTCATTTACGAATGAAACCCTCGGATAACCCTTAAAGACCACGTCCGTACCCAGTATTATGTCACCCTGTCTGCCGCTCTTGAATATCTCTTCTATTTCGGACAGCTTGTGGGAATCGCTCACATCGAAACCGGCCGCGCGTGTCCTCAAGAGATGATCCATGCATGCGCCGCAGCCGAGCTTCTCACCGATATCGGCGCAAAGCGTTCTAATGTACGTGCCCTTCGAGCAGCTGACGGTAATTTCCACGTATGGGACGTCAATCCGGTTAACCTCTATGTCGTAGATGGTGATTCTCCTGGACTTGCGCTCCACCTCTTTTCCCTCACGGGCGAGCTCGTAGAGCCTCTTTCCTCCGACCCTGATGGCCGAATACATAGGCGGAACCTGCTCTATTTCACCCTTAAAGGACATGATGGTCGATACAATCTCTTCCTCGGGAGGGATGATATCGCACCTATCGATTACCTCTCCGGATGTGTCGAGAGTATCGGTGGTACAACCCAAAAGCACCCTGGCCCTGTATGTCTTGTCCGAATCTGTGAGCATATCGGAGACTTTAGTGGCCTTTCCGAGGCAGACGACCAGAACGCCCTCGGCGTCCGGATCGAGTGTTCCGGTATGGCCAATCTTTCTCTGGCCGGCTATACCCCGGAGTACATTAACCACGTCGTGCGACGTGAATCCGGGCTCTTTATATACATTTATTATTCCATTGATCATTAGTCAGGATAGTCTTCTTCCACTGCTTTAATGACGGGTACAAGAATGGTATCCACCGCCTCTTCGAGGGTCATTTCGCGAAGTGTACATCCAGCGGCCCTCACATGTCCGCCGCCACCAAAGGAAACGGCCACGTCGGAAACGTTTACGCCGTCGCTGCGCATGCTCACCTTCCAGCCGTCGGAATTCTGGTGAACGAAAACGGCCACATGGACTCCCTCGGTGACCTTAAGCTGATTCACGATGCCGTCTAGGTGGGAAACGTCCACGCCTACCTCTTTCATCTGCTTAAACGTGAGTGTGCCGACGATGACCTTCCCTCCGGCGTGAAGGGAGCTGCCGCAGACCACCAGGCCGGTCGCCTTATTCTGCGCATAGCTCTTGGCGAAAAAGCTCTCTTCAATTATCCTGGGGAAATCGAATCCGAATTCGATGAGTCTGCCGGCTATGGACATCGTTTCCCGTCCCGTACAGGAGTACTGGAACACACCCGTGTCGTGCACAATGCCGGTGTAAAGGCAGACTGCCACTTCCTCCGTCACCTTATCGGGATCGAGCATGGTGTACAAAAGCTCGCTGGCCGAGCTCCTGTTGGGCTCGATGAAGTTTTCATCCGCGAAGCCCTTATTGCTCACGTGATGGTCGATGCAGACAGTATTCTTCGCGGCCTTGAAGAGCTTAACGGAATCTCCGAGGCGCTCCCTGTCCGCGCAGTCGAGGCTGATGAAGAGGTCGAACGGAGCCTTGTATTCCCTATGCTTCTCAATCTTTTCCGAGGCAGGAAGGAATTCGAAGCACTCAACGATGTTATCGAGATAGACGTGAACATCTATTTCGGGATAGTTCTGAGCTATATAATTATAGCAGCCCAGAACCGAGCCGATACAATCACCGTCGGGCCTGACATGACCTGATATTCCAACGCATGTTACCCCGTCGAGAAAATCATCAATCCTCTTCATGGTCATTTCCTTTCAGTCCGTCGAGTACGTTGCTGATATGTATGCCATACTCAATCGAATCGTCTATTTCAAAGAAGAGCTTCGGGGTGTTTCTAAGATTCACTTCCTTAGCGAGTGCGGAACGAACGAATCCCTCTGCACTCTTTAATCCCTTTATCGTGCCTTCCTTCTCCTTGTCCGAGCCAAGGACACTTATGTAAACCTTGGCCGTCTTAAGGTCAGGAGCCACCTCCACATGCGTGACCGAGGTCATGATATGAATTCTGGGGTCCTTGATTTCGTTTCGAATTATCGACGAGAGGGCTTTTTTTACCTCTTCGTTAATTCTGGTATTTTTAATGCTGTTCTTACGCATCTTATATCTCCTTGGACTACCTGGGCACCTCGACCATGATGTATCCTTCTACGGTGTCGCCCTCAATGATTCCGTCGAATCCCTCGAATACCATACCGCACTCGAAGCCGGCCTTAACCTCTTTGACATCATCCTTGAAGCGCTTGAGAGACTCGAGCTTGCCCTCGTGGATGAGCTCTTCGTCCCTGTAAATACGTACGCCGCATTCCTTCTGCATATATCCGTCGACCATGTAGGAACCGGCGATGTTTCCGACACCGGAGGCCTTGAAGATCTGTCTGATCTCGGCGTGTCCGGTAACCTTCTCCTCGTAAATGGGATCGAGCATACCCTTCATGGCAGCCTCAACGTCCTCGATGGCGTTGTAGATTACCTTGTAGAGCTTGATATCTACGCCCTCAGCATCTGCGGATGCTCTGGCGGCGGAATCAGGACGCACGTTGAATCCGATGATAACGGCATTCGATGCGGATGCAAGTACCACGTCCGACTCGGTGATGGCACCGACGCCGCTGTGGATTACCTTTACAATAACCTCTTCGTTCGAGAGCTTCTCGAGGCTCTGCTTCAACGCCTCCACGGAACCCTGTACGTCCGCCTTGACGATGAGCTCGAGCTCCTTCACATTGCCGGCCTGTATCTGTGCGAACAGGTCGTCGAGCGACAGGCGGGCTCTGGTCTCGTCGATAAGCTTGTTCTTGCTCTCCGAGATGAAGGTCTCGGCGAAGTTCCTGGCCTCCTTCTCCGACTCGGGGCTGATGAAGATCTCGCCGGCGTTGGGAACCTGGGAAAGACCCTGAATCTCGACGGGGATGGAGGGAGTAGCCTCCTTTACTCTCCTGCCGTTCTCGTCAGTCATGGCGCGGACCTTACCGTAGGATGAGCCTGCGCAGATGGGATCTCCCACCTTGAGCGTACCCTTCTGAACCAGAACGGTAGCGCACACGCCCTTGCCCTTGTCGAGCTTGGACTCGATGACCAGACCTCTGGCCTTCCTCTTCGGGTTGGCTTTAAGCTCGAGCACGTCGGCCGTAAGGAGAATCATCTCCAAAAGTTCATCGATGCCCTGTCCGGTGTGAGCCGAAACGGGTACGAATACCGTGCTTCCGCCCCAGTCCTCGGGGATGAGTTCGTGCTCCGAAAGCTCCTGCTTAACGCGCTCGATGTTGGCGCTGGGCTTATCAATCTTATTTATGGCTACAATAATCTCGATATCTGCGGCCTTGGCGTGGTTAATAGCCTCGATGGTCTGGGGCATAACACCGTCGTCGGCTGCGACTACGAGAACCGCGATATCCGTGGAATTCGCGCCACGCATACGCATGGCGGTAAACGCCTCGTGTCCGGGTGTGTCGAGGAAGGTGATCTTCCTGCCGTTCGAGGAAACCACGTAAGCACCGATGGCCTGCGTGATACCGCCTGCCTCGCGATCGATATCGTGAGTGTTTCTGATGGCATCGAGCAGCGATGTCTTACCGTGATCGACGTGACCCATTACGCAGACAACGGGCGGACGGGCCTTGAGGGTGTTCTCGGGATCCTCTTCGTCCTTCAGGAGCTCGGCGATAACATCGACCTTCTCCTCGGGCTCGCATATGCAATTGTACTCGAGAGCGATCTCCTCTGCCTCGGCGTAATCGACCTCGGAATTGATGGTCATCATCTTTCCTGCGAGGAAGAGCTTCTTCACGAGCGCAGATGACTGAACCTTCAGAAGGTCGGCGAGCTCCTTTATGGTAAGGTGCTCGGGCACGGAAATGGTGCGAATCTCGTCCGAAACCTCCTCGTGCTTCTGGGGAGTCTTGTGAGCCTTCTTGTGTCCGGACTGCTTCTCCAGCGAGAACGTTCTCTCGGACTTGTCGACTCTCGGTCCCCTGCGCTTATCCTTCTTGTAGTCGTTCTGCTTCCTGCCGTCTCCCTTGCGCGAGGGCTTGGAGCTCTCGGAGGATGCGGGGGCTGCAGAACCGCTGTCGACCTTGTTGTTATAGGTCTTGCCCTTGGAATGGGGCTTCTTATTATCGGAGGATCCGGATGCTGCAGCTGCTGCAGCTGCGGCCTTCTCCTTCTTCCTCATGTTCTCGTATACATTCTCGCGCTTAATGGGCGCCTTCTTCTCGGGAGCCTTTACCTGCTTGGGAGCAGCAGCCTCCTGGGTGTTAGTCTCGGCGGCCTTGGGCGTAGTCTCAACCTTGGTTGACTCCTTAGGCGCCTCCTTAACGGGGGCAGCCTCTTTGGCCTTAGCCTTCATAGCTGCATCATTCTCGCGCTCCGCGCGCTCTCTGGCCTGTGCCTCGAGAAGTCTCTTCGACTGCCTCTTGGGGCGGGGTGCATTCTGACCACCCTGGGGAGCCCTGCCGGGTGCGGGCCTTCCGCCGCGCTGGTTGCGGCCGTTCTGAGAATTGAAGACCACGGAGATCTTCTTTTTCTTCTTTGCCTCTCCCTTATCTGCGGGCTGCTTCTCGGCGGCTTTATCAACCTTGGCTGCGCCTTCTTTGGCCTTGGGAGCAGCTTTCTGCTCAGTGGGGGCCTGCTTTGGGGATGCGGGTGCACTTTCTGTCGTGCTCTTTGAACCGCCACCGGAGGCTTTTCCGAACTTGGACTCAATGAGTTTGACCACATCCTCCTCGATGGAGTTGGCCGCCTTCACGTCCGCTCCCGTCTTCTCCTTGACGAAGGCGATGACATCCTTACTATCAATTCCAAGGTTTTTCGCAACCTCGTAAATTCTGGGTTTTCCCATATAATTTAACCTCCTTAACGGTCTGCACCGCTTTTTACTAAAAGCTGCCTGGCGAATCCCTCGTCGGTCACCGCCGCGCAAACTCTGTTTTCTTTTCCTATTGCAGCTCCGATACCCTGAGCCGTCCCATATTCCAAAAGAGACACACCGTAGTGATTACACATGTCCCGGAGTTTTTTCCTGGTGTTGTCCGAGGCGTCCAAAGCTCCAATGACTAGTGACGCCTCTCCGGCTCTCACCGCCTCTTTGGTAGCGAACGAGCCGCTCTTTACCTTACCTGCCCTGTATGCCAAAGACAACAGGGATAAAACATTGTCTCTCATGGCACCTCGATTCTCTTTAGAAGAGCCTCGTAAACCTCCGTAGAAACCCGGCCCTTAAAGGACCTGGCAAGCGCCCCGGTCTTAACAGCCTTTTGGACGCATTCCGGGTTACGGCACACGTATGCACCGCGCCCCTGAGCCTTTCCGGTCTCGTCGATCTTGGTCTGTCCGTCAGCGAATCTTACGACCCTGACCAGCCTGGATTTTTCAATCATCTGTCTGCACCCTATGCACATCCTAAGGGGGCTCTTCTTTAGGGACATTTACACCTCGCTACTGAAAAATCATGCCTCTTCTTCGGATTCCTGCAAATCGGTAGCCTCTTTGAGTACGTCCTCAAGGATATTCTCGTCGTCGAAATCATCCTCTGTGGCAGCATCATCCTCGAAGAGATCGTCGTCGTCGAAGAGGTCGTCCTCATCGTACTCGTCGTCCTCAAGAGAGGCGTTATAGTTCTCATAGTCCTCCTCATCGTAACCGATGAACTCGCCGGACTCCTTAGCCTGGCTCTCAGACTTTATGTCAATCTTATATCCTGTAAGCCTGGCGGCGAGGCGGGCGTTCTGTCCCTCCTTACCAATGGCCAGAGAAAGCTGATAGTCCGGAACGACAACATCGGCGCTCTTCTCATCCTCGTCAGCAATAACGTATATTACCTTGGCGGGGCTAAGCGCATTTTCGATGAGCATAGCAGGATTCTCGTTCCAGTTTATGATGTCAATCTTCTCACCGTGAAGCTCGTTAACAATGGCGTTAACCCTGGATCCGTTAAGTCCGACGCATGCGCCGACAGCATCCACGTTCTCATCGTTAGAGTAAACGGCAATCTTGGTTCTCGATCCGGCCTCGCGGGCAATGCCCATGATCTCCACCGTTCCGTCGTGAACTTCGGTAACCTCGGATTCGAAAAGCTTCTTAACCAATTCGGGATGGGTACGGGAAACGTAAACCCTCGGTCCCTTGGGCATATTTCTAACCTCAAGAACGTATACCTTGATGCGCTCGGTAGGCCTGTAAGCCTCGCCCTTAATCATTTCGTTCTCGTTGAGAACGGCATCAAGCTTGCCGAGGTTAACGGATACGTTGCGGCCGATGTATCTTTGAACAACACCGGTAACCACCTGGTGCTGTTTTGACTGATACTCGTTGAAAAGGACGCTCCTCTCCTCCTCGCGAATCTTCTGAAGGATTACGTTTTTCGCGTTCTGGGTTGCAATGCGGCCAAACGTTTTGGATTCGATACGAATATCGATCTCGTCACCGACCTTAGCATCCGGATTGTTCTTAATAGCATCCTCGAGTGAAATCTCGAGGCTTTTATCCTCAACCTCCTCTACAACCGTCCTGCGCGCAACAACATCGAAGTTACCGGTGGTCTGATTGAGAGTCACGGACATGTTATCGCTGGAACCGAAGTGATTGCGACAAGCCGCAAGGAGAGAATCCTCAATCGCCTCTATAAGAGACTCTCTGCTGATATTCTTTTCCTTCTCAAGAATCTCAATCGCTTCAAGTGTGTTTAAAGTTTCTTCTGTGCTCATTGTTTTTCCTCCTCGGCGTTTGGATCGTATTCCAAACGAATAAGCGAAATATCTTTGCGGCTAAAGGACATGTCGCCCTTTTCCTCTTCAATATTGATGTTGTCATCGTCAAAGGATTTCAAATACCCTACGAATTCCTTTTGGTTATCAATCTTCTTATAGGTCTTTATCCGGACGAGCTTCCCGATGGACATCTCCAAATCCGAATCCTTCTTAAGCGGTCTCTCGAGACCGGGTGAACTCACCTCGAACGTGTAAACCTCTTCGATGTAGTCCTTCTCATCCAAGATGGTGTTATACGCCCTGCTGACTGTCTCACAGTCTTCGATGGTGACTCCGCCGGGCTTGTCAATATAGACCCGAAGGTAATAGTTGCTGCTTTCTTTTACGAATTCAACGTCCACCAGCGTGATGGGCGTCCCCTCGAGGACCGGAGCGATGTACTGCCGCGTCTTGTCCTCATATACCGATGCTTTCGACAAAGGCTTCCTCCTAATCACTTAATTTAATTTTAAACGTAATGAGAGTGGGCCGAAACCCACTCTCAATCATCCTGTACATAACATAACTACTATAACACTCTGCTCCGGGATGTGCAAGTAGTTTCGCCAAAAAAAAATGAAACGCCCCAAACCAGCCATTCGGCTAATCCAGGACATTTCCGGGTTGGGCTGTTTTGATTTAACAGCAATAGCCCGTACGAGAGTCGAACTCGTGATTCCGACTTGAGAGGGCGGCGTCTTGACCACTTGACCAACGAGCCATAGTCTTGCATTGAGAGGCGCTCAAAAGCGTCTTATCAAAACCGACATGTGCTATTATATGTCATAACGTTTCACAATGCAAGAGTTATTTTAAATTTTTTTACAGATATTTTCTAATCCGCGTAACCATCGGGATTATTGCTCTGCCATCTCCATGAATCCTCGCACATTTCCTCGATTCCGTACTGCGCCTCCCAGCCCAGTTCGGCACGTGCTTTTGCGGGGTTCGAGAAGCACATGGCGATGTCTCCCGCGCGGCGTTCCTTGATTTCATAGGGTATATCCTTACCGCACGCCTTGGAGAATGCGTTAACCACCTGAAGCACGGAATAACCGGTTCCGGTTCCGAGATTGTAGATGGCCACTCCCTTTACGTTATCGATCTTATCGAGGGCGCACACATGACCCTTGGCCAGATCTACCACGTGGATGTAATCGCGCACTCCTGTTCCGTCGGGCGTATCGTAGTCGTCGCCGAAGACGTTGAGGTGATCGAGCTTGCCGATTGCCACCTGGGTGATGTAGGGCATGAGGTTGTTGGGGATTCCCTTGGGGTCCTCTCCTATCATTCCGCTCTTATGCGCGCCGACGGGATTAAAGTAACGCAGAAGCACGATTCTCATGTCGGGATTAGCCTTGCTTACGTCCTGCAATATGCGCTCAATCATCGACTTGGTAGTGCCGTAGGGATTTGTGGTCTCTCCCTTGGGGCATGCCTCGCTGATAGGTATCTCCTTGGGCGTACCGTAAACCGTGGCCGAGGAGCTGAAGATAAAATCCTTCACACCGTGCTCTCTCATGACCTCCAGCAGAGTGAGCGTGCTTATAAGGTTATTCTGATAGTACTCCAGAGGCTTTTCTACAGACTCTCCGACGGCCTTAAATCCCGCGAAGTGGATTACGCCCGTGATATCCTCCTTGTCGAAGATTCTCTCCATTGCCGCCTTATCGCAGCAGTTCTCCTCGTAAAAAGTGATTTTCTTCCCGGTAATCTCCTCAAGGCGCTTGACGCATGTGGCCTTGGAATTGCTGAGGTCGTCGACGATCACGGGCTCGTACCCTGCCGAGATAAGCTCCACGCAGGTATGGCTGCCGATGTATCCGGCTCCGCCGGTAATAAGAATAGACATTTTACATCCTCCCATTTCGTATTTAATATGCATGCTATTATATCACAATTCACGCCCAAAACAAAAAAGGTATAAATAGCACTGAGCAAAGAAAAAGGCCGTCGTGTTAGACACGACAGCCTTGATTTTCCATTATAATTACGCTGCCAGCTTTTCCTTGGCAACTTCTGCGAGTGACTTGAAGCCCTCGGCATCACTTACAGCCATGTCGGCGAGGACCTTACGGTTCATGTCAACACCTGCAAGCTTAAGTCCGTGCATGAAACGGCTGTAGGAAAGGCCGTTCATACGGGCAGCTGCATTGATACGAGCGATCCAGAGAGATCTCATCTGACGCTTTCTCTGCTTTCTGCCTGCGTAGGAGCTGGTAAGAGCCCTCATAACGGACTGCTTAGCTACTCTGTACTGCTTGGAACGTGCGCCGCGGTAACCCTTGGCTAACTTTAATACTCTGTTATGCTTTTTCTTGGCGTTAAGGCCGCCTTTAATTCTTGCCATATCGTTTCCTCCTATCTGTACGGATTAATAATCAAAGGTAGGGAAGAATCTTCTTCATATTCTTCTCGTTTGTCTTGTCCGTAATAGCCGCTTTCCTAAGGTTCCTCTTTCTCTTGGGAGACTTCTTGGTAAGGATGTGGCTCTTATAGGCCTTGTTTCTCTTTAACTTTCCGCTTCCGGTTGCCTTAAATCTCTTAGCAGCGGAGCTCTTGGTTTTCATCTTAGGCATGATATTTCCTCCTTCTGAATAAAAGTCTTATTATCGCTTGGGCGCAAGAATGAGACTGATTGACCTGCCTTCTGTCTTAGCGGGCTTCTCTACAGCTGATATGTCCTCGAGGGTCTCGGCAAAATCGTCAAGAATATGACGGCTCTGATTCATGTGAGACATCTCACGACCGCGGAACCTCAATGTTACCTTCACCTTATCGCCACGGGTCAGGAATTTCCTAGCGGCGTTGCTCTTGGTGTTGAGATCGTTCGCCTCGATATTGGGAGACATACGTATCTCTTTGAGCTCGGAAGAAGCCTGTTTTTTCTTATTCTCCTTCTCTCGCCTTTTCTGCTCGTAACGATATTTACCGTAGTCAATAATCTTAACGACGGGGGGATTCGCCTTGGGAGAAATCTTAACAAGATCGAGCTGCGCCTCACGCGCCAGATCAAGTGCTTCTGCCGAAGACATAATTCCCAGCTGCTCACCTTCTGTTCCGATCACACGAACTTCCTTATCACGGATTTTCTCGTTGATCATCAAATCATTGTTAGCGATGGTCTTGTACCTCCGATAAAATAAAAAAGTGGACAGCAAACCATCCACTTTTACAGAACGCTCCCACTGAGCGTATTAGTTCTATAAAAACCGCCGGTCGCGCGATTGCGCCGAGGTGAGAGTGGATACTCTGCTTCTTCAACTACGCTATATTACAACACATTTCAAGTCATGTCAACACTTATTTTGGCCGGAAACCTATAAATGGATACAAAACGTATCTGAAAGGGTTCCACTGACTGATTTCGCAGTATGCGCTTTCTGTATCAGGCTGCCAGTAGCCTACGCTGTTCCGAAGATATCTTTAACTCTTGAGTCACGCCTTGTTAAGAACTCTGATAATAAGACTACTACCAACAAAAGAACATGATACCCTTCGGTATAATGAATTATGGCATTAGTTATATTTCCGCCAAACCACATAAGTAAAAGTAAAACAACTTCTATTGCTGCACATGAAGCAAATGTTATCTTAACAATCATATTCTTTGCAAAAACACTTATAATCGCCACACCCACAAAGGGAGCAAATAGTACGCAAAAATAAAGAACAGAATTAAGAACCAGATTGTAATCAGTAAACATTTGTGATCCTCAAAACAAAGACATAGACATTCGGTGTCGAGCGATTGGAATGGCGATTGCGGCATATGGTGTGTTTTGGTGGTCA
>JAILAS010000110.1 GCA_024681495.1 Eubacterium sp.
AGCTTTAAAAACAAACCGGATATATTATAGGTGTTATTTTGGGTTGCCATACTCGCTCCTTAAAACAATTTATCCTCAAGCGCTTCACACATCATGTGAATAGTCATGGTGTGGATTTCTTGAATTCTAGGAGTGTCGTTAATAGGAACTAGTATAGAGTAGTCAGAAATATCTTTTAACTGTCCCCCATCTTTACCTAATAGAGCTACGGTTATAACGCCTCTTTTTTTACATTCCTGAAACGCAGTGATGACATTTTGGGAATTACCGCTGGTAGATATTCCTATAAACACATCACCCTTTTTCCCTAAAGCATTTATCTGACGAGAAAAGACTTCGTCATATCCGTAGTCGTTTCCGATGCTGGTGAGTACAGAGGAGTCTGTTGTAAGAGCAATAGCCGGAATTCCGGGACGTTCTTTCATGAAGCGTCCCACAAGTTCGGCAGCAAAATGTTGGGCGTCAGCGGCGGAACCACCATTACCCGCAGTCATAATTTTGTTTCCTTTTTTTAATGCCTCAAGTTCAATGTCTACTACGCGAGAAACAGAATTGCTATAGTTGATTTCTAACAGCATATTCAAGTTATCGAGCTGTTGTTTTATTACCTCATTGAATCTTTGGTACATCATGCGTCCCCTTTGTGGATGAGTTTGAATATTGAAGCAAACATATTATATCATTCAATATCCAATCTCGTTAATTATACTATCTTCCCCTCCAATAGTCACCACCCAAAAGCCCGTTTCCTAGTGGGTTACCTTAAAAGAAAAAATTATCTCACCTCCTGCGACATGGTCGTGGAAGTGAGATAATCATAGGTCGTTATTTTATTTTCCCGATTTCCCGGGGAAGTACTGGTGAATCATCTGCAGGAAGACGTCCATGTCCTTCTTGTAGGTGATTTTTAAGTTCAGGACCTCGGCGGGGATGACCTGCATCCGGATGTCGTGGGCCAGGGCAATGGCGCCGGCCGAGGTCATCTGCTCGAGCTCCTCCATGGTGGACTCGGTGTAGATCCTGTGGATGTCGCCGTAGAAGAATGCCTCGGGGGAGGCTCCGGAGACGATCTGCTGTCTGGGGATGACCTTCTCGAGCATGTTGGTCTCCTCGTTCATTTGGTAGACGGTGTCATACTGGCACTGGCCGAGGGTGGCGCCGCCGTACTTCTTTACGGCCTCTATGATCTTCTTGGTGCCCTCCACGTCCACGTAGGGGTGGGTGGCGTCGTGAATGAGGATGACGTCCTTCTCGGAGGCTGTGCCCTCGAGCGAGCGCAGTCCGTTCAGGACCGACTCGGAGCGGGTGCCGCCGCCGTTGGTGATGATCTTGAGTTTGTCGAGGTTGAGCTTGTCCTTCCACTCCTCGACGTAGTCCGTCCAGTCCTTGTGCGTTACCACGACCATCATGTCGATGAAGTCGCAATTCTGGTAGCCCTCGAGGATGTACGAGAAGATCGGGCATCCGTTAACGAGGATGTACTGCTTGGGGATGTCGGCGCCGAAGCGTGTACCGGAGCCGCCCATCATCATCAAAAGAATATTCAATTTTACTACCTCCGTTTTGGATTGATTTATTTTTCGGTTTCAGAAACCGTGTTCAAAGCGGAATAGTCACGCTTTTTCTCGTTGTCCTGGCCGTTCACGCCGTCAGACCACCTGAGCAGCCTGTGAGCCATCTGCATGTGTTTGGGCGGGAGCGACATGTAATCGCCGTACTGCATCGTGAGGAAGACGTCCGGACGCTGGGGAACGGACACCTCGATGTCCTCGAACTGGCCTCTCTGGTACGGCAGCAGGTCCTTCACGTCGATGTAGGTGTAGCTGGGCACGAAGCTGGCCACTGTGGTGAGATCGAGCTCCTCCGCGCGATCGTTGTACATGGTGGCCATGTCCAGGTAGTTCTGCTGGGTCTCTTCCAGAGACTGCTCCGTAAACGTCTGGATAAGGGCCTTCTGCTCGTTTATGATGTCCTCTTCCTCCTGATTTCTGGGAGGGAAGGGCTCGGGAATCTCGGGGAGCTGGGCGTTAACCAGCGCGCCGTGCTCCTTCGAGAGGGCGATTACGTCCTCGACGAACTTGTCGCGCTTGGGGCCCTCGTTCGGGATGTAGTCGAACGGGAATATGTCCAGGCACAGTCCCTTGTGGAAATCCCTGTCGCGGTTGTACTGCGTAATGTATTCGGTTCCGTTTATCCTCAGCTTGCTGAAGAGGTACGGAATGTTGGGGTCGGACTCCCTGGTCTGCAGGAAGTATTCTTCGCCCAGAAGCGCGGGGGCTTCCTTGAGGAAGCGGTCGTAGTCGGCGCGAAGCATTGCTACATCCACATCGTCGTCCCAGGGGATGAAGCCCTTATGACGCATGTAGCCGAGCATGGTGCCTCCGCACACGAAGTAGCCGACGCCTATCTCGCGGCAGACCCTGTCGAGCTCGAGCGTGAGCTTCTTATCGGCCTCCTGTATGCACTTGAGCTGGAACGCCAGATCGTCGTTCTGCATGGGCTGCCATACGGTGTAGTCGTTGGGACAGGGGATGTCCACGTCGTAGAGCTTGTAGTTGACCGTGGGGAACACGTCGTCTCTCTCGATGATCTTGGAGAAGGAGAAGGTGACTTTCTCGCAGGCGAATGCCAGGGGGTCGTCATTGTACTTCTGTGCTTTCTCGTTGATCTCGGCCGCCAATGCCAGCAGGTCGCAGTTTTCAATTTCCCGAATCTCCTCGGGAGTGTAGTTCTCGTATTCGAATGTCGTGCGGTTTACCCTGAAGGAGTATGCCGCCCGGTACTTCTCGTTGAGATCCCTCATCTCGTCGCGGAAGGCCTTGCGCAGATAGAAGGACTCGGGCACGCGGTCGAAGGGAACGGGGTTGACATAAATCCTGTCGTCGGGATCGCCCTCGAATGCAATCCGCATTGCGCGGAGCGGGATCTTATGCTCGGCGTCGTGGTACTCGATGAGGCTGAGCCCGTGCTCGTGGTCGTGCTCCCTCAGGTATTCGATGAGCCGGTTGAACTCGTCTCTCATGAGACCGAAGGTCAGGGTGTAGTTGCCCTGGTTGGGGAGCGCGCCGTTGTATACGACTGCGCTTATGAGCAGGTTCGCAATGGCGAAGTACGATATGTCGAGCTTCTTACAGACCTCATTCACGATGCTCATGAGGCCGGCCTTGCGCCTTACGAATTCCTCGGTGAAGAAGTCGTTCGTGTCGTTGTAGCTGAGGTATTTGTTGGCGGGGATGTTAATCTCTATCCCGTGGAACTTATCCCTCTTTACGGGAAGGAAGGCCGAAAGGTTCTTTCCGTTAGGAGTAACGCCCACCAGTCGGGCTACTCTGTTCGGGTTCTCCATTTGGCAGTAGCGGGCTGCGGTATCCCTGAGCTCGGCATAAGCGCGGGAGAGCACGTCGTCGGACAGCTTCTCCGAGTACAGCTTGCCCAGGAGGTAATCCTTATAGACCTTGCAGCGCTCCTCGATTTCCTTGAGCTCGTCGACGAATCCGGCCGTCTCATCGAAATTATCGGGGAGATAGTCGACGGAGTTGATGCGGATGGTGAAGATGTTTCCCTCGGCATCGACCTTGTTGTACTCCTTGGCGACGACGCTCTTCTCGAGTACGGGGATGTCCGGGTGACCGATTACATGGTCCCTAAGAACGAGGTCGTATTCGGGTGCCTTCTCGCGAATGACGTCGATTACGTGGTTGTAATTGTCGCCGATTACCCCGATTCGCCACTGGGTGTAGGGGCGCAGAGGCACATCCTCCGGTGCGGTCTCGTCGACGTACTCGTTGAGCAGGCTGCCGTAGGCAAAGTAGGTTATGTCGTTCTCCGTACAGAGCTTGTCGAGCCTCTCCAGCGTGAGGAGGCCGATTCTCCGGCTTTCGCGCTCGCTTTCCTCGAGGGAAAGAGCGGCGAACATCTCCGGCCTGGCAGGAATCATGACCCGGGTGCCGAGGAAATCCACGGTGCTGTGCGGCCAGATGTCCTCCTTGAGGAAGGGATCGCCGATGTGGGTCTCGATGCGTCCGTAGACGTGGGAGTCCGACTCGTCGTAGCGTGAGAGCAGAGCTTTGTAGTCTGCGTGATACTTGTAGAAAAATGTGGGGGTGTACAGCGTTTTGAGCCTCCACTTACGGGTGAGCCGCGAGATAAATGAGGGATTGGGGTCCGCCCAATCGTTGTGAGTGTAGGCCGTGAGGCGCTTGTATTCCTTGGTCTTCCTGTGGACCTCGGCGATGAAAGCCGAGCGCTCCGCCTCGTCCTCGGGCAGGATGTCCACGGGAATCGCATCGAGAGAAAGCTTAAAGAGGCCGTAGCCGGTGCCGCTTTCGAAGGATTTGTTGATGCGAAAAGCCTTTCTGTGCACGATTTTCATCTTCTTGTCGTCGGTATACATGTCGACGAACTTTATGTCGTCCCCGGCATTCGCGCGCGTGGTGGCGACGAATTTCTCGTAGTCGGGGCGGAACATGTAAACCTTATATATATGCTCGTCCGGGTGCTCATCGACACCGGATAGTACGAAGCTGAGCAGGTTGCCTACCGCAAAGTAGCGGATGTCCTCGGCCGCACAAAACTCGTTCAGCGACTGAATCATGGAGGCGAGGGCCTGCTTCTTCTGCTCGGCCTGAACCCGCTTGATTTTTTTGATTACACTGTTGGCTTCCTCGTTTGCTTCGAATGTATCGGCCTCGTCTATAGAGTCCTGACCGGCCCAATTGTTGTTGAATCCTTCTTCGGCGTTAAAGTTAAATTCATCCACGTGATTAATAACCTTTCTCTCGTTGTGATTCTTTGTGGCAGTCTTTTCTAAATTCGTTTGCGCGATACTTATGATACGAATACGCTGCTGATCATGTAGTTATACTTGGTAGCGTAGTTGTAGTCCTCGATGATCTCTACCACCTTGTCCTTAACCAGCTCTCTGGCCGTGAAGGGAATGGTGTTCGAGCGAATCTTTATGTACTGGTTGGGCATGTACTGGTGGAGCATGCCGAGGGGGATGTGAACGTTGTCGAGGTTGGCGAAGAGCTTCTCGATAGCCTTCTGAACCCTCTCGTCTGCATAATAGTAACGCCATCTGTCGGAGAAGCTGTATCTTCTCTTGATGAACTTCTCCTCGTCGGTTCCCTTGTAGTGAACCTCCCAGTTCTTAGGGTTCTCCATCATTACCTGCTCGATTACGTCGGGCACGTTGGCGCGGTCCGCCTCGGGGATGAGCTCCTTCTCCATGAAGCTGAGCGCGAAGAGGCCTTCCCTTACTGCGAAGGTGAGCGCGGGGCCGACCTTGAGGATGGCCACACCGTCCTCAACCATCTCCTTGAGCTGCTGGGGAGCCTGGTAGTCGGTGGAGTGTCCCTCGAGAACCATTCCGGGGTACTCTGCAATGGCGTTGCTGAGGGAAACGGTCTCGACCCTGTTATAACGAACGAGGTTCTCGTCGCCGAACTCTACTCCGGGCTGAACCACG
This sequence comes from Eubacterium sp., assembly GCA_024681495.1. Lineage (GTDB taxonomy): Bacteria > Bacillota > Clostridia > Lachnospirales > Lachnospiraceae > RUG14243. The sequence goes on from JAILAS010000110.1 coordinate 5,468, forward strand.
ATTCCTACAATCGAATCGAAGAGGTCAAGGAGACCGAGCTTGTCGAACTCCTCCTTATAGGTCTTAATGGTATCGTGAAGGTCTTCGACCTTGGTTACAGCGACCTGATCCTCCTGCTCCTGAGAGCCGCCGGGGATGGGTACCTCGCTGCCGATTATGTAGGAGGGACGCATCTCGTTGGGGTTCTCCTTGAGAAGCTCCTGGTATGCCTCCTCGCAAACCTGGAAGAGAGCCGCGCCTCGGCGCGCAATAGTCCTGGTGGAGAGCATCTCAGTTCTGGAGTCGTCTCCGAGCCTCATGCTGGTGTCGAGGTGGATCTTCTTGTATCCGGCGAGAACGAACTCGCGAACCAGATCCTTCGCCTTGGCCATAGCAGTCTCCTCGGGCTCATTGTTCCACACGAGGGGGCCGAGGTGATCGCCGCCCAGGATGATTCTGTCCTTGGGGAAGCTGACCCTGTCCGCAATCTCATATACCTTCTTCTTGAAATCGGCGGGACGCATTCCGGTGTATCCGCCGAACTGGTTTACCTGGTTGGAAGTGCCCTCGATGAGCACGTCGTCTCCGAAGCGCTTGCCCTGCTGGAGGCACGCTTCAATAACAAGATCGTTGGCGGTACATATGCTGGGGATGCCGCACATGATGCCCATGTCGTTGCGCTTGAAAATAATTTCATGCATTGAATCTCGTTCCATTATGTTATCTCCTTTGATAAAAACAATAAACTAAACTATAAAGTTATTGAGGTATGTCGACTTTTAATAAACTAGATATACAACGTCAAATATTATCACAAAAACAATTTAAAAGCAATTTGACGTGGCAGAGGACGGCAGTACGGGCCTTCGGGGAGACCGTTCCGGTTAGAAATTTCTAACCGACAGCCCCGCGGAAGTGCGCTTGTTTGAATATACTAGGGATGTATGGTAAAATTGTGAAGCTGTTTAGTCAGTTTCGGACTATGGATAATCAGTTTAAAAGGTGGAGGGGCCGCGGCCTCTCCGGCAGTTGATATAAGGAGGTATGTTATGTGGGCAGGAGTGGTTCACGGCAGAGAAGACATTCGCTACGAAGAGGTGGAGACACCCTCGTACGGCGATGACGATGTTTTGGTAAGAGTAAAGTACACGGGCATTTGCGGGTCCGACATCCCCAGGGTAAACGGAGATGCGGCGCATTTTGTACCTATTATACTAGGGCATGAGTTTTCGGGCACTGTGGAGGAGACGGGTAAAAACGTCGACGAGTTTAAGAAGGGCGACCGCGTGGCGGGCATTCCCCTCCTTCCCTGCATGGAGTGCGACGACTGCAAGAAGGGAAACTTCTCCCTCTGCAAGCACTATAACTTCATCGGCTCGCGCAGGAACGGCAGCTTCGCGCAGTACATTTCCGTTCCCCGCACCAACCTGGTGAAGTTCGACGACAATGTGTCGTTCGAGCAGGGAGCCCTCTTCGAGCCTTCGACCGTGGCACTTCACGGACTCGAGTGTGCCGACTACAAGGGCGGGCATACGGTGGCCGTCCTCGGAACGGGTAACATAGGACTCCTCACCATGCAGTGGGCGAAGATCTTCGGCGCCTCGAACGTCACCTGCGTAAACAGGAGCCGCGAGAAGCTGCAGCTGGCCACGGAGCTCGGGGCGGATTGCACCGTCAGCACGCTCGACGAGGACTACAGGGACCAGCTCATGGCCATTACCGGAGGAAAGGGCTTCGACTACGTGTACGTGACCACGGCGTCGAACGACATGATAAAGGAAAGCTTCAAAATTGCCGCCAATAAGGCGCATATCTGCTGCATTGGCACCCCGAAGGTGCCCATCTCATTCACGGTCGATGAGTGGGAGTTGATAAACCGCAGGGAGTTCTACCTCACGGGATCGTGGATGTCGTACAGCGCGCCCTTCCCGGGACACGAGTGGACGCACACCGCGCACTACTTTGCGACGGGGCAGCTCAAGTACGACAGGAGGATGATAGACAGGATCATTCCCCTCGAGCACATCGACGAGGCGTTTGAGCTTTTCAAGCAGCCGGGCGCCGTAAAGGGAAAGATACTTATAGAGAGTTGCTAACGATTTAAAGGGAGTCACATTGGCGTCAGGGACGGGGCGAAGTATGGAAACAGTCGGCGAGAAGCAGAGGATATATAAGTTTGACAATGTAAAATACATTTTGATTTTGCTGGTGGTGACGGGGCATCTCCTCGAGA